>JAUWJP010000034.1 GCA_030607635.1 Candidatus Aminicenantota bacterium | reverse complement strand
TGAGTTCTTCTTCAGCTATATCTTCGGGTATAACTACAGGAGCGACGAGTTTACCCGGTTCGATTGTGGTTTGAGTTCGGACAGGTCTGATACGTGTTCTTTTTTTTGCGCTTTTACGTTTTTTTGCTGGGGGAGGAGGAGGAGGTGGTGGTGGTGGAGGAGGAGCAAGAAAAGCACTGTAAATTTCTACTGAGGGCAGATTTTGAGTGCTAAGAAGGGGAATAATGACTAAAGAGGCAACGAGGAAAACATGAACGAGAATAGCGACAGGAAGAGCGAAGGCTCTTCTCAAGCCTCCTTTTTCTGCGGTAATAAAAGAGTCCTTGAAAAGAGAAGGCATTTCTTCTTTAGGCTTTTCTTTTGGCTTAATTTTTTCAGCCATTTTTTTACCTCGGTTTATAGGTATTTATTATGTCAAAAAAAATTATAAATGAAAAAAACATTTTTGACAAGTCTAAAATAATCATTTTGCCATGCCTTTTTTTGGCTTGAATATTTTATTCCAGTAGTAAAGGAGCGGACAGGATTGATAGATGGAAGAGTAAGTTCCTGTGATAACACCAATAATAATAGTAAAAGCAAAATCATTTATAACTTCGCCACCAAATAGATAAAGAGCAAAAACGGTCAAGAAAGTTGTTCCTGAAGTGATCACAGTCCGGCTTAAGGTCTGGTTAATACTTGTATCAAGAATTCTTTCAAAGTCATGTTTCCTCAAAATTCTTAAATTATCCCTGACTCTGACGAAGATGACAATCGTATCGTTCAGCGAGTATCCGACTATAGTTAGCATCGCAGCTATAACCGGAAGGTTTATTTCTCTGTTGGTTAAAGAAAAGATGCCCAGAGTGATTAAGACATCGTGAGCTAAGGTCAAGATGGCGGCAACTCCGTAGGCAAGCTTGAAGCGGATGCCTATGTAGATAAGCATCCCGATAAGGGCCCATATTACGGCCTGTGTGGCTTTTCTTCTAAGGTCATGCCCGACCTGAGGGCCAACTGTTTCCTTGCTGAGAACAGCCAAACTGCCAAGAAATGTTTTTTCTTCAAGGGTGTTAATAATTTCCTGGCTTATTCCTCTCTCTTGTTGAAGCTGGGCATAATCTTGAATAATGCCTTCTGAAATTCTGAAAGAAAGGATATTATGAGCGATGGCCGATGCTTCTTCGGGAAAAGAAGCTTCAAGAATGAAAGTTAATTCCCTCTCATCAACAGTGTTCAAATCTTTAAGACCCTTTTCAAAAGCTGCTCTGTCTTCCTGCAGTCTTAAAGCTTCTATTACTTTATTCCCGATGATTTCATGGGCTTCTATTTCTTCTTCCTGGCTTTTTTCTAAAGTCTGTAAGCTTCTTATCAAATATTCTCTTTTGCTGGCGCCGATTTCCTGTATCCGGCTTTTTTCTAAACCAATATCACTCAATAATTTCCTGACCTCATCTGTAGGAATCTCGTTTTTTAACAACACCCGGCCCATAGAGCCCCCGGCAAAATCGATGCCGTAATTCATTCCTTTGCCCTTGGTGATATTAATGATGCCTCCTATGATGATGATTCCAGACAGGCCGAAGGCAAAAAGCTTGTACTTCATAAAATTGAAGTCGGGCTTTTTAAATATCTGCATTTTTATATACTTAATTCATCTCTTTTTTTTCTTTTTGAATGGAATAAGTCAAAAATTAAGTGGGAAACAAACACGGCGGTGAACATGCTTGCCGTAATGCCGATAATAAGCGTAACTGCGAATCCCTTAATGGGACCAGTTCCAAACTGGAAAAGGAAAATAGCGGCGATGATAGTGGTTACGTTTGCATCCAAAATTGTCTTGAAAGCACGAGAAAAACCAGATGTAATCGAACTAAATATACCCTTACCTGAAGAAAGCTCTTCTCTTATCCTCTCAAAGACTAAAACATTGGCATCGACTGCCATACCTATAGTCAATATGATTCCTGCAATACCAGGAAGCGTAAGGACCGCTTTAAAGTAGGCCAAAGTACCCATCAGTATGATGATATTTAAAATGAGGGCAATAACAGCGTTAAATCCAGAGAGCCGGTAATAGATAACCATGAACACCATGATTAAAATAAGGGCCATGAAGATAGCTGTAAGTCCTTGCCGGATGGAATCAGCGCCCAGTGAAGGACCGATCGTTCTCTCCTCCAAATATTTGATCGAAGCTGGAAGCGCACCTGCTCTAAGCACAAGAGAAATATCTTCAGCCTGTTCTTGTGTGAATTTGCCACGTAATACTCCACTGTCAGAGATTCTATCTTCGATAGTTGCCACTTCTTGAATTTTTCCATCCAGGATAATGCCCAGGGGTTTATTAAGATTTTCTGAAGTAAGTTTAGCGAACCTTCGAGCTCCGTCCGCGTTAAACGAGAATAATACAGCTGGGTTGTTCCATTCATCGATGGAAGGGCGGGCATCTCGCAGATCCTTTCCTGTAACAGGGGCTACCTGAGTTACAAGGTAGTAACCTCCCTCTGTTCTCCTGGGAGCTCCCCTTATGACCTGCTGATCTTCGGGAACCTTACCACCAAAATCCGCAAGCAGGGTCTCTCTATCAGGCGCTGGTCCTGCTTTGACAAGTTTCCATTCCAAGAGGGCTGTGGTCTTAAGGATGCTTTTCACCCTTTCCGGATTTTCGACTCCGGGAAGTTCGACTATAATCCTGTCGCTTCCTGTTGTTAGGCCCTGCCTTTGTATAGTCGGTTCAGTAAGCCCGAGTTCGTCAACTCGGTTTCGGATTGTTTCCTGAGCTTGGTTGACTGACTGGTCCCTGTAATATCGGGCAATATTTGGTTTTAAGGAAAGGGATACTGTTCTGCCGATGATAGAGTAATCCCAATCCCTGAAATAGTCGTCCAGGAGTTCTTTAATCTGCCCTTCTTGCTCAAGGTTGATTTCTTGGACGGAAAAGTTACTTATGGTACTCTTAGTGATTGCTTTATGTTCAATATCTTTCTTTTTTAGCTGTTCTCCGAGACGCATAATAGCCTGATCGGTTTCGTAATTTAAGGCGTCATCCGTGACGACTTGAAGGACAAGATGCATTCCTCCTTTGAGGTCAAGCCCTAGTTCTATTTTGTCTTTGGGAGGGTAGGCGAAGATCAAAGCAAAAACAATGACCAAGGCGGTTAGAATAACTTTCCAACGTAGGCCTTTTTTCATCTTAAACCAATTACTTTCACACGAAGAGAAACGAATGAAATTTATCTATAAATAGCAGATCAAGGATATGTTACTTTTCCTTTTTTGGCGGGGTTAGGATGACTGCAATAGAGGTTTTGGTGATATCAATCTTGACATTGGAAGCTATTTTTAGCTCAAGCCTGTCTTTTTGAACTCCCATGATAGTTCCGTGTATTCCACCTGACGTTATGATTTTGTCTCCTGACTTGAGGTTCTCAACCATTTCTTGATGCTTTTTCTGTCTTGTGCGCTGAGGTCTGATAAGTAACAAGTAGAAGACCAGGAAGACGAGGCCCATCATAATGAAAAAATGGAGGGAGACTCCCCCGCTGCGAGGAGCGGGTGGAGCTTGGGAAAGGAAAAGGAAAAGCCCACTAAATATCATTTTATTATTCCTCTCTCTGTTTAATTATACTGCGTTTAAAACGATTATATGCATTTGATTGAATAGATTGCCTAATTTTCCTGAAGATGTCAAGATAAAAATGAAGATTGTGGATTGTATTAAGGATAGCGGAGCTAATCTCCTGTCTTTCGTATAGATGACGGAGGTAGGCACGGGAAAAATTCTGGCAAGTATAGCATGAACAATCTTCATCAAGAGGTCTTTGGTCTTGAGCATATTTTACGTTTTTAATGACGATTTTCCCCTTGCTTGTGAAGAGAGTTCCATTTCGGGCGTTTCTTGTAGGTAGAACACAGTCGAAAAGATCTATCCCTCTTTCCACCGCCTCCAAGATGTCACTGATGTAGCCTATGCCCATGAGATAGCGAGGCTTTTCCTTTGGAAGAAGGGAATCGGCTCTCTCCATGATTTCTGCGAATTGAGATTTTGGCTCTCCTATCCCGAGCCCTCCTAAAGCATAACCATCAAAATCGATTTTAAGTAAATCCTCGATGCTCTGCTTTCTCAGGTTCCAGTATACGCTGCCTTGGGTTATGCCCCATAGAAGCTGAGAAGAATCCTGCTGAAGGAAGTGGGTCTTGGAGCGCTGAGCCCAGTGAGTGGTAAGCTTCACTGCTTCCTTTATCCTTTCTTCAGAAGAAGGGAAGGGGAGGAAGTGGTCCAAGACCATTATAATATTCGAACATAATTTTGTCTGGATATCCACGACGTCCTCGGGAGAAAGAAAGATTTTCGCTCCGTCGAGATGAGAGGTGAATTCAACTCCTTCCTTTTTCACTTTAACAAGAGGGGAGAGGCTGTAGATCTGGAAACCGCCGCTGTCAGAGAGAACTGGCTTCTGCCAGGAGATGAAAGAATGAATTCCTCCCAGTCTGCTTATTGTTTCAACCCCAGGCCTAAGATACAGATGGTAAGCATTGACGAGCATGAGCTGAGCTCCCAGGTTTTGAAGCAGGCTGTGGGGAAGGCCCTTCACAGTTCCTTGACTTGCCACAGGAGCGAAGGCAGGAGTTTCAACAGTTCCATGCTGGGTATGGATGATCCCGGTCCGGGCAGAGGAATCACTATCTGAAGCTTTAATCTCAAATGTTTTCTTCATATATTGTAGGGGCTTGATTTATCAAGCCCACCTTTTAAAATTTATAAATAACCTCATCTCTTAGCAATAATTTACGGCGAGAAGCGGAAATATATAACATCTCCATTTTGCACGAGGTAGTCCTTTCCTTCCAGGCGCACGGCTGCCTTTTCTTTAGCAGTCTGAAAAGAGCTGTGCTTGAGGAGTTCTTCCCAGGAGATCACTTCTGCCCGGATAAAGCCTTTTTCTATATCTGAATGAATTGAGCCTGCTGCCTTAAAGGCTGTCGTGTTCTCCTTGATTGTCCAGGCTTTGACTTCATCCTTGCCGATTGTAAAGAAAGTAATAGCTTCAAGAAGATCGTAGGAAGCCTTTAAAAATCTAGGAGCACTCTGTTCTCTTAATCCGTACTCAGAAAGAAAAGCTGCTTTGTCCTTTTCTTCCAATTCAAGAATTTCCGCCTCAATATTTCCGCAAAAAGCAAGGACTTTCACTTCTTTTTTCTCAGATGAGTAAATCTTATCAGGATTCTCAATTAAGGGAATATCTTTCTCGTCGACATTAATCATATGTAAAAGTGTCTTCTGGCTTAAAAAAGAGAAGCTGCGGCTGAGCTTTTCCTCTGATGGAGAAAGGTCTATCTCCCGAATCGCTTTTCCTTCCTCGAGATAGGGGCGCAGGCGTCCGAAGAGTTCTTTCTCTTTTTCTCCTTCGGGGACGATTGACTTTTTCAATTCTTTTTCCAGTTTTTCCAGCCTGGCCTCTATCGAGACTAAATCGGACAGGATGAGTTCTTCCTCCATGGAAAGGATATCATCCACAGGACTGATTTTCTCTTTTGGATGGGGAATTTGAGCATCGAGAAATCCCCTTACAACATGAGTGAGGCCGTTTGCCTTTCGGAGATAACTCAGGTAGACACTGTTTTTGACATCACCGTAAGAGATTCCAGCCAAGTCCATGAAATCGACTGTTGTCGGGATTTTATTTTTTTCTGGGTAAAGAGCACATATTCTTTCCAAGCGAAAATCGGGAACAGGGAATGTTCTTCGGTTGAGCTCTTTTTTCCCTGTGTCATAAGATTTGACATCTATTTTCGCGCCGGTGAGCAGATTAAACAAAGTGGTTTTTCCTGTTTTTGGATAGCCAAAAAGAGTGATGTTCATGGGTTAAGTATAATATAAATAAGTATAATATAAATAGGTAGTAAAGGCGAATTGGAGAAATAGTGGGGTCAGACTTGATTATTTATGCAAGAGAAATATAATAGTTATCTTGGTGAATTAGATGAAAAAATCAAAAGCGATTCTCCTCCTTCTACGCTTACCATTTTGGTCGTCACTGCAGGGGCTGTCTTTGTGGGAACGGCTTTTGCTTGGTGGCAGACTGGCCAATTCAATATAGTGTTATTCCTTTTAACCTTTTTTGGAGCCTGCTTTCTTCATATTAGCTGTAACGTTGCTAATGATTATTTCGATTTTAAAAGCGGGAACGACGCTTCCAACAAGAATGCCTTAGTCCCTTTTTCTGGGGGGAGCCGGATGGTTTTGGATGGATTTGTCAAACCTAACGAGGCTCTGGCTGTATCCTTCGTTTTCGCTATTTTAGGCTCAGCGATTGGCCTTTATCTTAATTCTGTATCAAACGGAAATATAATTTTATTCATAGGTCTGGCTGCTCTACTTTTTGTTTTCAGCTACAACGGTTTTCCGGCACGCTTGGTCAACAAGGGATTGGGAGAAATTGCCATATTTTTAGCCTGGGGGCCTTTAATGATTTTAGGAGCCTACTATGTTCAGGCTGAGAGTTTTTCCTCTTTTTGGGTTCTCGCTGTGGCCTTTCCTTCTGGCATTTTAACGACTCTGGTTTTATTGATTAATGAGTTTGCTGATAAAGACGCTGATTTCTCAACGGGAAGAAAGACTTGGGTCATACTTTTTGGATTCGAAAAGAGTCTGTTGATTTATCTATTTTTAGCTTTAAGTTGCTATGTTTTTGTTTTGAGCGGCGTGGTCTGGGGCGGCTGGCCGATCTGGTCATTACTGGCAGTAGTTACGCTTCCTCTGCCTCTCATGGCTTACAAAGTTGGCCTGAGGAACCTGGATAATTGGCCATCTTTTCTACCGGTAGTTAAAAATACAATATTGATGAATTTTATTTTTTTAGTTATATTAAGCGTTTCATTCGTGGTTTGAAATGAAAAAAGAATTTAGAATAAAAAAAGCAAAGAAAAAGCGAGAAAAAAACTTTTATCGTGAATTATTTGAGCTTCTTGCAGAAACAGCTGTATTTGTTTTTTTTGTCATGACCTTTGTTTTCCAGGCCTTTCAGATTCCTACGGGTTCTATGGAACCTACGTTGCTCGTGGGAGATTTTCTCCTTGTCAATAAGATAGTCTATTACGAGCCTGTTTTATCGCTGGAGAAATTGATAATCCCCCGAAAAGAAATAAAGAGACATGACATTGTTGTTTTTAAGTTTCCGGATGATTTAAGGAAGGATTTTGTCAAAAGAGTTATTGGCTTGGAGAGGGAAAAAGTTGAGATTAAGGATAAACAGGTTTTCGTAGACGGTGTGCCCATATTTGAGAATTACAAGGTTCATATTGATAGCCAAGCTCGCGCCGGGGATGATTATTATTATTATAATAATTCTATAAAGGATAATTTCGGACCAGTGTTTGTACCTGCTGGTCACTGTTTTGTCATGGGAGATAATCGAGATAACAGTCAGGATAGCCGCAGCTGGGGTTTTTTAGATCTTAACTTAATAAAAGGGAAACCCTGGGTTGTCTATTTTTCATATAATGCTGAAAAGGATGCTTATAAAAAGACAGGTATGAGAGAAAGATTGAAAAAGTTTGTAAATTTTATCATAAAAGCAAGATGGAAGCGCCTGTTTAAAATAATTAGATAAAAAAAGCCAGCCTTATCTTTTATTCATAACCTTTTATTCATATCTTGTGTGTTTTTAGCTCCATTTTAGCGAAGTTGACCGATGGCAAGGATTCGAATAATATATTGAATAGTGAAATACCCTCTTATAGCCTTGATGACAGATTTTGGGGAAGATGACTTTTTTGTGGCTTCGCTAAAAGGTGTTATCGCTAAAATCAATCCCTCAGCTCGAATAATCGACATCACACATCGCCTTCCATCTTTTGATATCAAGGCGGGGAGCTTTATTCTATTTTCTTCCTTTAAATATTTTCCCGCCAGAACAATTTTTTTGGTTGTTGTTGATCCGGGAGTTGGCACCTCTCGAAATATCGTTTTGGCTGAAACAGAAAATTATTTTTTTATTGCTCCGGATAACGGAGTGTTAAGTTTAGTGTTAGAGGAGGAAAATATTAGGCAATTAAGAGAAGTCACAAATCAAAACTATTTTCTTCCAGAACTAAGCAGGACTTTTGAAGGACGAGACAAGATGGCCCCTGTTGCAGCCTGGCTTTCAAGAGGTATCTCTTGCGAGGAATTTGGGCCTGAAACAACTTCGTACAAAAAGTCTAATGCCGAGATGCCGCAGATAAAAAGAGATGAAATAATTGGCCATGTACTATACATAGATAAATTTGGCAATCTAATAACTAACATTCCAGAGAGAATGTTAGAACTTCTCCAGAAAAAAATGGGCAAGAAAACACTTAGCCTCTCCATTAATGATAGGGAGATTACTTCCTTTGAGCAAAGCTACTCTTTTGTGAAGAAAGGAGAACTTCTTTTTCTTATCGGCAGCTTAGGACTAATTGAGATTGCTGCGAAGGAGAGCTCTGCCGCTCAGAAATTAAAAATAAAACACAGGGATAAATGTAAGATAATCGTAAGGAACTAGTAGCAAGTTGAAAAAAGCGTCACAGACAAGGAAGAAAGTAATCATGGATTATTTTGAAGGTACTATCGAGCACGTCACATACTACAGCCCTGATACAGGATACACGGTTTTCAAATTTGTTCCTGAGAATGGGGAGTCTATGACGGTTATCGGTTCGTTCCCACCTTTATCTCCTGGAGAGGTGCTGAAGATAAAAGGGAAATGGGTAATGCATCCAAAGTATGGGCAGCAATTTAAGGTGGAAAGTTATCTTCCTGTCCTGCCCGCCTCAATCAAGGGAATCGAGAAATTTCTCTCTTCAGGCTTAATCAAAGGCATAGGGCCTGTACTGGCTCGAAGAATTATTAAGAAATTTGGAGATCGAACTATAGATATTCTTTCCAAGAATCCTGACAAATTGCAGAAAGTCGAAGGAGTAGGTCGTGTTAAATTGAAAGAGATAAAAAAATCATGGGTTGAGCACCAACATATAAGAGAGCTTATCATATTCCTTCAGGGGCATAATGTTTCTACTAATTTGGCTACAAAGATATACCGCCAATACGGAGAGAAATCTTTTAGTGTATTGAAGACTAATCCCTATCAAGTTTGCCTTGACATCTGGGGAGTTGGCTTTAAGACTGCAGACAAAATGGCTTTGAAGCTGGGAATGAGTCCTTCTTCCCCGGAAAGGATAAAAGCCTATATTCGCTATCTCTTAGAAAAAGATAATGAGCGAGGACATGTTTTTTCTCTCCAGAAAGATTTAGAAAAGAGCTGCAGGGAGGAACTTGAAGTCGAAGAAGAAAAGATAAAAGAAGCCATACAGGAGCTTAAAAGACAGAAGTCAGTAATAGCAGGAAAGGTTGATTCGGAGACGAGCATCTACTTTCCTTTTTTCTATAAAGCCGAGGAGGAAGTTGTCCGCTCTATACATAGATTGTCTTCGCTTACATGTCTCACTCCCGATTTTGATATCGATAGTGCCATCTCTGATGTGGAGAAAGAATTATCCCTTGAATTCTCCTCCATGCAAAAGCGCGCCATAAAAGAGTGTTTCGATAAGAAAATCCTGGTTATAACTGGAGGTCCCGGGACAGGCAAAACGACCATCATTAAAGCTGTTGTTGATATCTTCAATAAATGGGAAAGAGAAGTTCTCCTGGCAGCCCCTACAGGGAGGGCAGCCAAGAGGTTGGCTGAAGCATCCCAGAAAGAGGCGAAGACAATTCATCGGACTTTAGAATATAATCCCAAGCTCGGCACTTTCCGGCGTGGGGAAAAATCCCCCCTCATTGGAGATGCTCTGATCATCGATGAATTTTCGATGGTGGACTTGCCCCTTATGTATAATCTATTAAAGGCAGTTCCATCCTCGATGCGCCTTATTCTGGTCGGTGATAAAGACCAGCTTCCTTCAGTTGGACCGGGGAATCTTCTTCAGGATATTATAGAATCGCAGGAAATAGATGTTGTGAGGCTGGATGAAATTTTTCGTCAGGAAAAGGATAGTCTTATTGTCGTTAACGCCCATCGTATCAATCGTGGAGAGTCGTTAGTTTATCCTCCTCGAGGTGAAAAGGAAGCTGATTTTTATTTTATTCGTCAGGAGAACGAACAAAAGGTTTTCAGTACAATAATGAGTCTTTGCGGTTGGCGTATACCCAAAAGGTTTGGTTTGCACACTCTTTCTCCCGAGATTCAGATCATAAGCCCTATGTACAGAGGTCTTGTGGGAGTTGATAATCTTAATTCAGAGAGGCAGAAAAAGTTCAATCGTTTTCAAGAAGGCCTTAAAATCGGGAACCGGGAGCTAAGAAGCCCCGATAAAGTGAGGCAGCTCAGGACCAAGTATGAGAAAGCAGTCTT
>JAUWJP010000261.1 GCA_030607635.1 Candidatus Aminicenantota bacterium | reverse complement strand
TGCTGCATATTCATTAAAAAGGCTAAAATCGGTCTTTTTGCTCCAATTTTGCATACTTAACTTCTCAAGAATCTCTTTGAGCACATCCATATTCATAACCCCTATGGTATATTCGGGGAGCGTGCTGGATTCTTTTTCTAACATTCTGGTACCTGCCAAAATAACTCCTCTCAGGGCTTCTTGACTTCTTATAATTTCCTGTTTGACAAAAAATTGATCTATAGGGGATTCTGTCTTGGAGAGTTTTGCATAAAGCTTTTCTGCCTCTTCTAAGCGATTACAGACGGCAGAGACAATACACTCACTGTCCAAGATTTTCTTATCATCATTCTCGTAATAAACGACCTCAGCTTCCTCCTCGGGTTCAGCTTTCTTGTACTTTTCCAGAATTTCTAAAGCATCAGAGGCACGCCTTTTTGGAAATCCACTGACATCAGCCACTTCGCCGCCTGCGCCTCGCTTTTCCTCCAGTTCAGCCTCCTTCTTCTTTAATTTCTCCCTGGGCTTTATCTTAATCGTCGCATCCAAAGCGTCTAAGGGACTGATTTCCTCCTCAGGAGCCTCCTCACCAGCAACCGGAGCTTCCTCTGCTTTCGCTTCCTCGATGCCCGGCTCCTCCTTTTCTTCCGGCACAGGCTCCATCTCCACTTCCTCTCCGGCCTTCATCTTAATCGTCTTATCCACCGCCTCTAAAGGACTGATTTCCTCCTCTGGCACTTCCTCAACAGGTTCTTCAGGAGCATCTTCTTCCTCAACTTTCTCTTCTTCAAATCCTCCAGGTTCTATTTCCCCTGGCCTCCTTAACATCTCCTTGATTTCTTTCGCCTTTGAGAGTAATTGCTCAAAATTCACACCCTCTTCCTCAGATTTCTCGCCTTCAGGAACCGTAGTTTTTTCTTCGAGGTCTTTTTCTAATGATTCTACTTTTTCTTCAGCTTTATGGTAGAGTTCCTCAAGCATCTTACTCAAATCATCCATTTTCTCGAGCCCTTCTAGAGTTTTTCCTGTCAACTCCTTTATTTCTGTCTGGAAATCGATGGCCCTTTTGAGGTTTTCTTTTATCTTACTTTTAAGATCTGCTCTCTCGTCCTCCACATCATTCTTCTTATCTTCAGTCTCTTCGGTTATCTCTGGTGACTCTTTTCGATTGTCTTTCTCTTTCGGCATCTTGGTACTCCTTCGCTTTTTTGGTATTTTAAACTCGACTAACAAAACTGTCAAGTCATACTTCTTGTCTCAAGGATATTAGACTACATATCCTTAACCTGATTTATCCAGGCGAATTATTCTCCATAATAATATTCACAAACTCGAAAGATGAATTCCATAGCCTTTAGAGATAATTCTTGAGGGTATTTTTGCCCCTATTTTCTCACCCAAAAAGCCAAATCGACTAACCTTAAAGGATGATTTCAAAAAAAGCCCACATAAGGCAACGATGATCTTTGGCAAAGCGATAATCTTCGGCAAAACGGAAATTTTAAACCTACCCCCTCGATCAGGCCAGCAATACTTTCGGAAACACACTTTAGGTTTTCCCCATCGCTACTCTTGAAATCCCGTTAAGGTCTTTAAAAAAATTCACTTTTTTCCAAACAGCACTGGAATCGAAAAATGACAGGATTTTGTCTCTCTGACCAATCCCTATTTCTACGAGAAGACAGCCACCAGGCTTTAAATAAGGAGGTGCTCCCTGGATTAATTTATTAATTACCTCCAATCCGCTCTTCCCTGCCACCAAGGCACTCTTTGGCTCATGATTTCTTATCTCAATATCGAGTTTCGGCCATTCTTCTTCTGAAACATAAGGAGGATTAGAAACGATAAAATCACATTTTTCTTCTAATCGAAGTCTTTTCAAAGCAGAAAATAAACTTCCTCTTGAAAAAATTATATTTGAAATTTTCTGTCGAGAAACGTTTAATTTTGCCAGTCTCAAGGCTTTCATCGCCGTATCTGTAGCCACAATTCGCGCCCGGGGAAGCTCTTTTGCCAGGGAAACTGCTATGTTTCCGCATCCTGTTCCTATATCCACAATTGTCTCATTTTCCCTCGATGACAATTCTAACACTTTCTCCACAATCAATTCTGTTTCTGGACGGGGGATTAAGATTCCAGGGGAAATCGTGAATGGGATCGACCAGAACTCCCTTACACCTCTTATGTATGCCAGCGGAGTCCCCATCAGGCGTTTCGAGATCAGTTTATAAAATCGTCTCTCTTCGGCTCTCGAGAGTTTATTTTCAGGGAAAGAATAGAATTGTTTTTCTTGTATTGAGGTACACTCAAGAAGAAGAAGCTTTGCCTCAAGATCCGGATTGCGTAAGTCTTTTAAAAGAGATCTCCCTCTTGAAAATAGCTCTTGGAGGGTACTCAACGAATACTCGTTTTAGGCAGAGGAATTTATTCTCTTTTCCATCATTTGCGTCTGATAATGCAGGGTTATGGAATTTATGAACTCATCTAAACTTCCGTCGAGAACATCCTCTAATTTATGTAGAGTAAGATTCATGCGATGATCTGTGATCCTTGATTGAGGAAAATTATAGGTTCTTATCTTCTCACTCCTTTCACCTGTCCCAATTTGAGATTTTCTATCCTTAGCAATCTTTGCTTGTTGTTTCCTCTGGGCAATATCCATCAGCCGTGACCGTAAAATCCGTAAGACCTTTTCCTTATTGCGATGCTGAGATTTTTCATCCTGACAGGTTACGACCAATCCTGATGGCTTGTGAGTTACTCGAATGGCAGTATAGTTGCGATTCACACTCTGGCCCCCGGGTCCAGAAGAACCAAAGGCTTCAAGCCTCAAATCCTTCGGGGCCAACTTTACATCTACCTCATTAGCTTCGGGGAGAACGGCGACTGTAATAGTTGAAGTATGGATTCTTCCGCTGGATTCGGTTTGGGGCACTCTCTGCACGCGATGAACTCCACTTTCATACTTAAGCCTAGAATAGACTCTCTCCCCACGGATATTAACAATAATCTCTTTAAGACCCCCGATGGGAGAAAAACTTGTGCTCATGACTGCAGCCTTCCAACCCTTTTTGTCTGCACAACGAGAGTACATCCGGAATAAATCCTGAGCAAAAAGTGAAGCTTCATCTCCACCAGCGCCCGCCCTTATTTCCAGAAATACATTTTTCTCATCATTG
>JAUWJP010000136.1 GCA_030607635.1 Candidatus Aminicenantota bacterium | reverse complement strand
TTCTATTCTTCCCGGCTGCACAGCAGAAAATTCCTTTCTCTGATTCTTCTCTGAAATCTATAACCGGAATATTGCCTTTTCTTTTGAAATTGCTAACAAGAATTTTCACCAGTTTCATCATTTCGTTCTCTAATTTCAGGAGAGAAGCTTGATTCAAGGGCCTAATCATAGATAGAGAAAAGTGGATGTCAGGAACGCCAAGATCCTTAATAAATTTAATCGAGTCAGAAATATAGTCAACAGTCGTCGGAGTAAAAACACTGTTGATTTCAAGGTCAATATCAGGGCAGTTTAATATTTCTTCAACGATTGAGACTGTCTTCTTAAAGCTTCCTTTCTTTCTCAAAACATCCTGAGCCAGACCATCGAACCTCAACACAACTAAAAATTTATACTTATTAAAGAATTGAATTATCTCTTCTGTGATCAGGCTTCCGTTGGTTGTTATGGAGTAATTAGCTCTTTTTTTGAATACTTTATTTTTTTTGCTCAGGAAGGATACGGTTTTTCTTATCAGGTTAAAAGAGAGGAGAGGTTCTCCTCCATAAAAATTAAAATGATAATTTTTTGCTAGCTTCGGTAAAAAAAAACAAGGCTTTTGCTAACTGTGGAATATTTCATGTATTTTTTTCTTTTCGTCTTATAACAGTACTTGCATTCGAAATTGCAGTCATCCGTTACGATTAGAGTAAGGCTAGAGAAATTCATCCTACTTTTACAAATTTATAATTTAGGCCTCTTAAATGGTTTGAAATCTTATCAGCTGATTTTTTATTCTCTTATGAAAACTCTCCCGCCCGGACAACTTCTTCCTTGACCCGGCTGAGGTTTTCCTTTAAACGTCTGCGAAAGGTAGATTATAACTCCTTCCGCTCTTTTTTTCTTTTCTCCAGCAGGCAAGGATTTTACAACAGCTTTTAATTCTTCCAGGCATTTCTGGACATTCGGCGTTACTCGAATTGTTTTACTTTTAGCCATGGATTTCTCCCATATTATTATTTTTTAGCTATTCTTATTAATTTTTCTTCTTCTCTAATATTGTCAAAATTTCTATCAATTTCAATATATTTAAGCCAAACAAAGTGCATCTTTATGATCGGCGGCTTAATGAAAAAATATCTCAAACATTCATAACCTACTTCATTCTTTCCAATGCCCATGTAAACAGAAGCCAACCTAAGATAATCATTTAAAACAAATTCTTGGGGAGATAATAGATTGATATCATCGATTATTCCTAAAGCTTTTTCTCCTTCTCCTCTTTGGGCATGAATCATTCCTAGATGAAACAAGGAAGCCATCTTAAGATCCAGAGGAGCAATATTAAATTCCTGGAATATAGCCTTGCTGGTTTCCAGGTCTCCCAGATAATAATAAATCTCTCCTAACCTGAATTTAGACATCATGGAAGAATCATGCTTTTCAACGATACTACAGACATCTATCGCCTTATAAAATTCTTTGTTAAGCATCAAAAGTTCGGCATAGATAATATTATGGATTCCGTAAGGATCCAGCCAGAAACTTTTTTCCTTATACTCTAAGGCGTTCTTGAAATCAGCTTCATCACCTTCTTCTCCGAATCTTATAAAGTAACAATAGCCAAGTATTGAATTTAACAAAGCATTATTTGGATATTTTTTAATTCCTTCCTCGGCCAATTCAAAAGCTAATGCTTTTAAATTTTTGTTAAAGCAGATTTCTTTTAAAAGATAAACTTCGGTTAGAGTTGAGTAGTATGCAGGAAGATCAGGAGATATATCTTGAGCCTTTTTAAGTATGTCCTCAGCTTTATCCACCCATTTTAGATCAAAATCCCAATTAAAATTTACATTATTAGAATAGCAGTGGGATAATCCGATGTATGCCTGGGCAAAGTTTTTATCAATTTCAATAGCCTGGCTAAAAAGAGTAATAGCTAATTCATTGCCTTCTGGAGTAGTCTTACCCCAGTAAAATTTTCCCTGGTGATATAATTTCCAGGGGTCATCATTATCTTCATTTAATCTGTTTAAGATATAATTTCCTTTTAGATAATTGTCATACGCCAGGTAATTATTAGTTCTTCCAGCATTTGATAAAAGAGTAAGTTGTTGGTCAATATTTAAATTCAATTTTTCATGTATTTTTCGGCAGATATTCTCCTGAATAAAAAAAACATTTTCTAGCCTATCTTCGAATTCTTCGCTCCAGATATTTTTATTATCTTTTGTCCTTATAAGCTGGACGCCGATTGTAATTTTATCCCCATCTTTTTTTATTTTTCCCACTAAGAGATAGTCTACACTTAATTCTCCAGCGATCTGTTTTGAATCTTGAGACGAGTTGCTATATTTAGAAACCGAAATCGCAGGAATGACTTTGAGTTCATTCAGCATCGTCATCTTATTGGTTATTTCATTAGTCATGCCCGCAGAGAAATATTCATCTTGTTGCGAGGGATTGAGATTTTCAAACGGAAGGACAGCAAAGGAAAGGTATTCAGGCTGAGGAGAGATTGATATTCTGTTTGTGAAAAATAAAAATAGGAAAATCGCTGATAATAAACCCAAAACTGATATCAAGCTTAGGACTGACCATCTGTACTTCAGGAAGGATGTTTTTTTTATCTCTTTACTTTCTGCTTTTTCTTTGAGCCACTGGTCGATTTCTGATTTATAGGCAAAAACTTTTGAATGTTGAGAATTCTGGTCAATGCGATGAACCGGTAATTTAAGCTTTATTTTCCATCTTTGGCATGTTCTTACATTCCGGTCCAGGTAAGAAGAGATTTCTTTCCAGGAATTTAAAATATCTTTTTGTTCCACTTCGTCCCCACTCGGAACTTATTTATTATTAATATAATAAAAGATTTTGTCAACTAATGATTTTAAAAAAAATCAGCAGTTTCTTTACTTGAAAAAATGGAGAGCTTTAATCCATCCGGAAGTCTATGCTTTCTCTTGAATAAGATGGCCTTATTCTTTAAGGCATAAATCTATTTTTTAACTTTAAAATATGATTTTTCTTGGGGTGAAAGATATCTATTGAAGGGCTGGCAAATCCAGGCTATCAGAATATTCTACGGCTTTTGTTGCTTCTTTCTCTCTTTTTCGAGCCATTTTGGGAAAACCCAGTTGAGTATCTCGCTCTTCAATCTCTTATCCATCTCTTTTATCCTCAGTCCTACTTCCATCTTATTCTGGACGCCCTTGCTCCAGGTGACTTCTCCTGACAATTTGGATGATATATTTTTTTCTGGAAGGAAAAGCTTTAACTCCATTTTAGAGCCTGGATTAAGATTAAAACTAATAGTTAGCTTCAACCCTTCACGAGAGAAGTCATGAGCTGTTACCCTCTCAATTAAGTTAGCCTTACCTTCTATTTTCACGACTTCTGCAGGCAGCACACATTCAAACCGTAAAAATTCCCTTTGTTCTTTACTCATCTTATTTTAGAGTTTTACACGATAGAAAAAACTTTTTCAACAAAAACTTGAAATAAATGTTCCTCCTTTCTAATCGTGATAAAAATTTTTACTTAAATTTTGTCCGATAAAGATAAAGAAATATCTTCTTTTCAAACTTTTATTATTTGTCGAGCATTAAACATCTTAATTCTATATTCGGCATGGATAATAAAAGTTTTTAAGTTCTGGTCCTAACGACGATCTCTAAAAGTCTTAAAGGTCTGATCCTTACGATGAACTCTAAGAAGATGGCAATTGAAACATCGTAATATTTTAGTTATTATGATCAAAAGGAGACCAGTCAGATTCCATGACCGCAGGAGGCAAGAACATGGACATTAAAATTAAAAGCCTTGCTTTTGTGCCAGGAGGTAAGATACCAGGGAAATACACGTGCGATGGAATGGATATTTCTCCGCCCTTCGCCTGGACTTCAGGCCCTGGAGGAACAAAGACTTTTGCTCTTATCTGTGATGATCCTGATGCGCCAATGGGCACATGGGTACACTGGGTTCTTTTTAATCTTCCCGCCGACATCATAGAGCTCCGTGAAAACGTCCTGCCTGAAAGGGAACTGGAAAGCGGTGCCAAACAGGGAATGAATGATTTTCGTAAGATTGGGTACGGCGGTCCCTGTCCTCCTGGTGGTACGCACAGATACTTTTTTAAACTCTATGCCTTGGATACAGAAATCAATCTTGAAGCAGGGGCTATGAAATCGGAATTGTTAAAGGCTATGGAGGGTCATATCCTGGCTGAAGGTCAACTGATGGGGAGATACGAGAGGGGATAGATTTCAAGACTGGAGAAAGCGAAGAGGGCAGTTAGATTCCACTCTGAAGCTTGATTATAATTATAAACTACGCTTAAATCCTGATCCTAATAAGAGCGATTGGAAATAATATATGTACGCTTTTTTGGATAAATTCTTTTTTGTATTTCATTCTGCCTTGATCGTTTTCAACCTTTTTGGGTGGATTTGGAGAAAAACCAGAGCAGCAAACCTGGTTGTTGTGTTATTAACGGTCTTTTCCTGGACTATTTTAGGCATATGGTATGGTTTTGGTTTCTGTCCCAGCACAGAATGGCATTGGCAAGTAAGGGCGAAACTGGGCCATTATGATATGCCTTCTTCTTACACAAAATTCCTCGTTGATTCTCTGACCGGCTTGGACGTGAATGAGAAACTGGTGGATATTTTTGCCGTTATGTTTCTCACACTGGCTTTGTTCGCATCTATTGTGACAAATGTGAAAGATTGGAGAAAAAAACACTAAGTAAATAGCCTCATAATTAGTATTATTATATAGAAAACTATTAATTAAAATTTGGAGATATAAAATGAAGCAGCTTATTTTGACTGTGATCTTAATATAGTTGATAACAAGAGGAAAATTTTGAAAGGTAAGCGTCTCTCGTCTTTAGATGCTTTCCGCGGGCTGACTATCGCGGGAATGATCCTGGTGAACAATCCAGGAAGCTGGAAACATGTCTATGCTCCTCTGAGGCATGCTGAGTGGCACGGTTGGACACCTACAGATCTTGTCTTTCCCTTTTTCTTGTTTATTGTCGGTGTCTCCATATCTCTTTCCTTATCTAAAAGAATGGAGCAAGGCATCAAGAAGAATGAATTGTATTTGAAAACCATGAAGAGAACCGTTATTCTTTTTGGTCTTGGAATTTTTCTCGCTCTCTTTCCTCACTTAAATTTTGTAAATATTAGAATTCCAGGTGTTCAGCAGCGCATTGCTCTCTGTTATCTTTTTTCTTCTCTCCTCTTCCTTAAGACAGGCACTAAAGGCCGGTGCATGGCTTCTTTCTCTTTTTTAGCTATTTACTGGTTAATGATGAAATTGGTTCCGGTTCCAGGCTATG
>JAUWJP010000201.1 GCA_030607635.1 Candidatus Aminicenantota bacterium | reverse complement strand
CTGGGTTTATAGCCAGTGAGAAGTACTGGCAGAAAAGATTTGAAAAAAAGAATCTCCCCATCATCGGAGACGACATAAAATCTCAAGTGGGTGCGACCATTCTCCATCGCACACTCGTCAATCTTTATCTGGATCGAGGGATGCCCATCGAGAGAACCTATCAGCTTAATACTGGAGGTAACACTGATTTCCTAAACATGCTGGAAAGGAAAAGACTGGATTCCAAAAAGAAGTCAAAAACAAACGCTGTAACCTCGCAGATTAGAGCCAGAGATCTAGACATCGATCCTGATAACGTCCATGTTGGTCCCAGTGACTATGTCCCCTGGCAAAAAGACAATAAACTCTGCTTCCTTCGTATAGAAAGCCGCCATTTCGGAGACAAGCCTACTTACTTGGATTGCCGCCTATCTGTCGAGGATTCCCCGAATTCTGCGGGAGTGGTTATCGATGCCATCAGATGCTGCAAATTGGCCCTTAACAACGGATTATCCGGAGCTCTCTTTACTCCTTCCTCTTATTTTATGAAGGCCCCTCCCAAGCAATATACAGACACGGAAGCCAGAGAGTTTACAGAAAAATTCATCAAGAGATACGGAAAAGAAGAAGAAAAAAAGGAAAAGAGGAACTAAATATTACTGTCTGTTCGGTCCCTTCTATAGAAAAGGAGGGAAGTCAATGAGTTTGATTAGCTGGTTTAAAAATAGGCTGTTTTGTGATTTAGCTATAGACCTTGGTACGGCCAATACTTTGGTTTATCTTAAAGGAAGAGGAATCATAGTTCAGGAGCCTTCTATGGTGGTTGTGAACAAACAGACAGGTAAGCTGGAAGCCGTAGGAAAACGGGCAAAGGAGATGCTGGGGAAAACTCCGGCCAGTCTCCTGGCCATCAAGCCATTGAAGGATGGCGCCATTGCTGATTTTGAGCTTGCAGAGAGAATGCTTGATTTTTTTATAAAGAAGTCCACAAGCAACCGAAGCTTTTTGATCAGACCGAGAATAGTTATCGGGATTCCCTCAGGAATTACTCAGGTCGAAAAGCGCGCTGTTAAGGATGTTGTCATAAGAGCTAAGGCTTCTGGAGTCTATTTGGTAGAACAGTCGGTCGCAGCCGCAGTAGGATTAGATCTTCCTATTTCAGATCCAACAGGTAACATAATTGTGGATATAGGAGGAGGAACAACAGATATCGCTATCATTTCTCTTAACGGGATCGTATTTAGCCATTTCATACGAACTGCGGGAAATGAGATGGATGAGGCCATCATCCAGTATCTCAAGAAAAAATACAATTTACTTATCGGCGAAAGAAGTGCTGAGCAGGTAAAAATGCAAATAGGTTCGGCTTATCCTTTGGATGAGCCCATAACCATGGAGATCAAAGGGAGAGATTTAAGAGAAGGCATTCCAAAGGCTTTTATCATTGATGATCAAGAATTGAGGGAGGCGTTAGAAGATGTGGTCTCTTCAATTGTCAATGCCATCAAATTTGCCCTTGAGAAAACTCCTCCTGAGATCTCAGCAGACATAATTGACCGTGGCATCATCTTGACAGGAGGAGGCTCTCTTCTAAAGAATATGGATAAGCGTATACGAGAGGAAACTCAATTGCTAGTCTTCATTAATGATGATCCTCTGACGACAGTCGTTCTTGGTGCCGGCAAGATGCTCGATGATCTGGGTCTTTTAAAAAAGATGGCTATGATATAATCGATTTATATTCTAGGCGCCATTTCCTGTATCTCTCTATGGTGATGAATACAATGTGATAATCTTTTGAGCCATATAATATTTGTGGAGCATTTGTTTTCTTATTGGGAATTGAAAAGATATTTTTTACATCTTTTTGTGCCGATGATATGTGATATAGAGGAAAAAGAATTCAGATAAATGAGAGGAATTAGACATCATTTTTCAAGAATCGCTCAAAAATACAAAGATTTAAGTGCGAGAAAGAGGCTTGAATGAGTGAACTTTTAAAAAGAGTAATGGAGGAAATTATAGATTATTGCAAACAGCAAAAAACTGGTATAGAACAAATGGAATTTTTATTGTTAGTTGACGATAGGAAAAAAAGCAAAGTAAAAAATGCTTTCGAATTATTAGCAAAGATAGAAGAATTAATGTCTACAAAAAAAGCTCATTCATCTATGACTGTTTTCGATAAAAAAGAAGAACATGCTGTAGTTGGAATAAGGTTTTGCGATGATGGATTATGGCATTTAGAAAAGCTACATGAATGAGGAAGGAGATTATGTTTAGAAGTGTCATATTTCATACCTACGAAAGCGAATTTTGTCCAGTAGAAATTTTCTCATTTAGCAACTCATACGGTGTCTTTCATGTAGATATTTAAAAGGCCAATTAAAGCCATAAAGCAGTATGCGAAATTCCTCGCTCTCTGGAGTGCCTAACGGAGTGCCTTCGGAAGGAAGCGGATCAAGATATTGCTGAGGTTAACTTGTGCTCACTGAGGATGTGAAGAAGAGACTGGCGGGGTTGAAAAGCCAGTAATAAAAGGAATTTTTAAATTGTTTTGACCCTGGAGCTTCCCAACAAATTCATAATTCAAATTGATAGCTACTAAAGGGCGCAAAGGACGTTCTCTGAAGTGCATCCTTATAGAGTTGTACATTGACGCAGAATCTTCCCTGTGCTATTATCATCTCTGTTGAAATTGAAAAGACCTGTTCATTAGTAAGAACAGGCCGAAATCATAAGGGATCAGGGAAAACTTCAACAAGAAAAGACTAAATCCCTCCCTTACGGAAACTAATATATAAAAAGGAAACCAGAATGAATCTTTATGTAGGCAATTTATTACGGGAGGCCACTGAAGACGATTTGCGACAGGCTTTTGAAGCGTTCGGGCAGGTCACCTCTGTTAAAATCATCAAAGATAAGGACACCGGCGATTCGAGGGGATTCGGATTTTTGGAGATGCCCAACCATCAAGAAGCTAAGTCCGCAATCTCCGGGCTTGATGGGAAAGACTTGAAGGGGCGCACTCTTAAGGTCAACGAGGCTCGCCCTCGTGAAGACCGCGGAGGTGGATTTGGAGGTAAAAGACGCTTCTGATAAGCGGCACTCAGACGTTCAAGATTTTAGTCAAATTTTGCAGAAAGGCATATTTAAGGGTTGTCAGGCATACCCATTTGTATCTACAAATTCGTAAATACTCCTATCATTCTAGTCATAAGTAAGGAATATTCTGCCTGAAAGATGCCTAATTTATCTTCGTGATTGTTTGCTAATGTCAGGGAGTTCGATTACCAGCCTCCCTTGATATGGAGAGAGATCCTAAGTGGAATGTAAGGTGATGAATAAAAAGATAAGAGATATAAAATAAATATGGAAAAAGACAAAACTCATAAGTTCACTTTAAAAGGAAAGAAATAAGGATATCTTTTTTTGAAGAAGTAGAGAAATCCTTCTAAGAGGCTATGAATACTGGAAAGAGTTTTGATGATTTTCTAAGCTCTATGGATCACCATGGGATAAAAAGACTAAATAAAAACAGAAAAATTCTTCCTAAAAAAGAAAAGAGCGACTTTGTTTCTTACAAGAATCTGGAAAAAACCACCGATCCTGTAAAGCTCTATTTTAAGGATATGGGCAATATCCCGCTCTTAAAACGGGAAGAAGAGCTGGCTATTGCAAAGAAAATTGAAAGAGGCGAAAAAACTACGATCAAGGCTATTTCCAAAACACGATTTGTTCTCACAAAAGTTCTTTCGCTAGAAGAGAAGATAAGGGAGAAGCCGGAAATTATTGAGAAAATTTTTGACTTTAGCAAGAATAATAACGCGAAGGGAAACCTGGAAGAAAGAATATTAGAGGTTACAGATAAAATCAAGAAAATCAGAGAGATAAATTCCCAACTGGAGAGCATCCCTTCAAGGAATAAAAATGAT
>JAUWJP010000243.1 GCA_030607635.1 Candidatus Aminicenantota bacterium | reverse complement strand
CCTTTTTCTTGCATATTATCATATGCATTTGTGGATTTGAAGTCTTATAAAATTTAATCACTTGGAGAATGGCGTTAAAAATCTGAAGGGGAGCGAGGCTATTTTCCAAAACCTTTTCTAACCCGATAAGAATTTTTTATTTTTTTTTCTTGAATGAGAGCCTGAAATTTGTCATATTCTAGCCTTGGACAGCATAAGCATTTCGCAAACCCGTCCTTGTTCTGTAAAAGATGGTCACGGAAAAAAACTATTTCTCTTGAATCTCGCTTCCGCTGCTTGAAAAAACCTAAGGGTCTGCAGACCATCTCTTGCTATGTAAAACATAACCTTTTTTAAGGGAGGCCATTATGGGTGGATTATTCGGAGTAATTTCAAAGGAAGATTGCGTGAGTGATCTTTTCTACGGCACAGATTATCATTCTCATCTTGGAACAACAAGGGGCGGTCTTGCTGTCAAAAATCCAGAGGGATTTATAAGGTTCATTCACAACATCGAGAATGCTCAATTCAGGTCTAAATTCGAACAGGACATCACAAAGCTGCACAGCACGAGAGGCATAGGTGTTATCAGCGACTATGATAACCAGCCGCTGCTTATACGTTCACACTTGGGAAAATATGCAATCGTAACCGTTGGTGTGATAAAAAACGCAGATAAACTGGTAAAAAAAGTATTCAGCACAAGAATAATCCATTTTTCAGAGATGATCGGAGAAGAGATCAACCCCACTGAGCTCGTCGCTTCCCTGATCAACCAGGAATTAACTTTTGAGGAGGGGATAATAAATGCTCAAGAAGCGATTGAAGGTTCATGTTCTTTGGTGCTTCTGACAGATAATGGAGTATATGCAGCAAGAGACAGGCTGGGGAGAAGTCCGGTTGTTATCGGAGAAAAAAAGGGAAGCTTAGCTGTAACACTGGAAACATGTGCCTTTCCCAACCTAGGTTTTGAGATAAAGAAATACCTCGGACCTGGGGAGATTGTTCTAATCACAGAAGAAGGAATTGAGCAGAAAAAGCCTCCTGGAGAGAAGATGCAGATATGTGGTTTCTTGTGGGTTTATTATGGATATCCTGCCTCAAGCTATGAAGGCCTCAATGTCGAAAGCGTACGAAACAAATGCGGCGCTAACCTGGCAAAAAATGATAGCATCAAAATAGACATGGTGGCTGGATTACCTGATTCGGGAATCGGGCACGGACTGGGTTATGCAAGCGAGGCAGGAATACCCTTTAAAAGGCCTTTCGTTAAATATACTCCTACCTGGGCGCGAAGTTTTATGCCCCAGGACCAGACAGTAAGAGATATCGTAGCAAAGATGAAACTCATCCCTATCAGCGAATTGATTAAAGGCAAAAAATTGCTCCTTTGCGAAGACTCGATCGTCAGAGGAACCCAACTGAAGAATACTATCCAAAGGCTTTACGATTTTGGTGCTCTTGAAGTGCATATGCGTCCAGCATGCCCTCCGCTAACGCATGGGTGCAAATTCCTTAACTTCTCAAGGTCAAAGTCAGAGCTGGATCTTGCGGCAAGAAAGGCAATAAAAGAGATAGAGGGAGTGGATGGTAAAGACCTGGACGAATATTCTACAGAAGGCTCTGAAAAATACAAAGGAATGATTAAGCAGATAAGCCAAATGTTAAAACTGACAACACTGAAATATCAAAAACTTGCAGACCTTGTGGAAGCTATCGGCTTGCCTAAAGAAAAAATTTGCACTTACTGCTGGGACGGAGCTGAAATTAAATAGGCTTCTTTCTCTATTTTTTAATTCTTAATCCCTTGTATTCAGCTCTTAGGGATAGCTTATTATTTTCTCCGGAAAGCGTAAGAAAAATTTCCACTTCTTGATTCTTCCAGAGGGAACTGTATTCTAAATGACCCAGGCTAACAGCAAGTCCCCAGTTCGAGTAATCTTCTTTATATAAATCATTTCGCCAGGTAACATTGCTGCCTAGGGGCATTCCGTGCTTTTCAGTTAACCAATCTTTAATTTTTTTATAATCGCCGATATATTGACTTTTATGCTTATGCTGTTCTAAAGAAATATATTTTGCTTTGATTAATTTATTTCCCGCAAAAACAAACTTAATCGAACACTCTAAGCCAATTGCTTTTTTTCGGTATCTAATTGTTTCTAATCCATAAGATTTCTCTTGATGAAAGGATTCACCTTCCAATTCAAATACTTGGTTCTTGCTCATTCCCCAACGAGTATCTCTGAAATAATTCTTAAATTTATGCTTATCTTCCAGACCCTCATCCTCCCCTTTGATAGTGACAATCTTGGTTACTACAAAAAGCCTCTCAACTAAGGCATCAAGTATATAACCTGATATGGTCATCCCCGACTCTTCAGAAGCAAAATAGACATGGAGCCATATTTTTTTTACTTTTCGTGTATCCTGGATGGTGAGGATGGTTCCCTTTTCAACAGTCTCAACTATAGGGCTGTTTCTATCTGCCTTAAAATAAATATTAGCTTTTTCAGCTATAACTCTGATCTTTTTTCCACTTGGTAATAACGGTCCAGAGAGAAAAGAGAAAAATATAATTATAAAGAATATATTCCTGAGAACTGCCATTAGTGCCTGTCTGGCCTTCATTATTTTTATATTTTAAAATGCCTGAAATATCGGCCTGAAAAATAATTTTTCTATGTTTTTTCGATTATTTTCAGCACCGATGATATATATTGACAATAAATCTCAATAGATACAATCCTCTTTAGAGATGATTTTAAAATGAGCTCAATTCACCCTAAAAGGTGGAACTTCTATATGATTTCCCTAAGCTCACGTTCTTCGCATTAAATCCATCAATTGTTCAAGACCTCCTACAACATCCCTTCCCAGATTGATCCGCAGGACTCTCCGGCCCCTTTGTTTAAGGGCCTGATAATCCCCCATAGATTGAGCGCTTATCAATTTGCCAAAAGAAAAGTTTGTCTCAGGAACAGGGAGATCAAACTCCGGTTCATCTACGAGTTGGAGAAAAAGGCCGTTGTTCGGTCCTCCCTTATGAAGCTGCCCAGTGGAATGTAAAAATCGCGGTCCATAGCCTAAAGTTGTTGCCAGTCGTGTACGGTTTAAAAGCTCATTCCTGACTTTCTGCAGAGCTGATATTACCTCCTTCTGGGGATTAAGGTAGGCTTGAAGGGCAATGTAGTCTCCTGGCTTTGCTTTAAGAAGCCAATTCTTAAGCGCATTAGCCAATCCTTCAGTCTCTTCAATAGAGAATGTTTCGACTTCTTTCTTTTTCTGTTTTTCAGCCTCATCTTCTTCCATCATTTTTTGAGTAAACTCTTTAGCAAGCTGAACATCAGGCTGATTAAAAAAATATATCCCGATAACTGCTCCTGTAGCTGCGACTGCAATTTCCCAGCGGAAGATTTCCTGCCCCAAATCTGCTTTCTCTTCCAGAGTTATT
>JAUWJP010000084.1 GCA_030607635.1 Candidatus Aminicenantota bacterium | reverse complement strand
GTGATTGCAGTTATGGAGGAGAATTTCTTGACGGAAGTCCAAAAAGAAATAGTCGAGGGTCTTGATGTATTACCGGTTGTCCCCACCCTTAATTCTTATGTCCCGGTGCTCGCCAAAAAGACAGATTTGATTGTGGTAATTGCGCATGGCTGGTTTGATGAGGGAGTAAATGTAGCTAAAAAAGTCGCAGGAATTGACATAGTTTTGGTCGCTGCTGAGGATGGAAGATTTAAAGATGTAGATGGAGTATTAGTCAAGTCAACAAAGGGACATCAAAAGACCCTGGGTTATTTAAGAGTGGAAGTTGATAATGATAAAGTTGTTGGCTATGAAGAAAAATTGATCTGGCTCTGGGCAGATATAGACTTGAAGCCATCGCCTCAAGTTGCTGCTTTAGTTAGAGAGGTTGATGACTTAGTCGGGGAAGAATATGCTAAAGTTATAGGAGAAGCCAAGGCAGATCAGACTGTAAATTACTACCCAGGAGAAGATATATTTGTGGAAAGCATGCTAGGAAATTGGATAACTGATGTAATGCGATGGAAGACAGGAGCTCAAATCGGATTTCACAACACTGGAGCAATCAGAGCTGATATTAAGGCCGGGCCTATAACCAAATCTAATATATTTGATGTTGCTCCTTTTCACAACAGGTTGGTTGTATTCAAGCTTACAGGTCAGCAGCTTAAGGATGCTCTGGAGGCAGACGTGGAAAGAGGCTGGGATAGAATTCAGGTTTCAGGCATAAGGTACAAATATCACACAAAAAAAGTCAGGCCTTATAGGGAAAGAGTAGATTATATAGAAATCAAAGGGGAGGTTTTGGTAAAAAAAGGCAAAGTTCTCTGGCCGGGGAAAGTATATACTATTGTCAGTAATAATTACCTGGTTGGACATGCAAAAGAAAAATACTTAGGTTTTCCTGTGGCTGCCCCAAACGATACTGGCATTCCTTTAGACAATATTCTGATGGAATGGCTGGATAAGTACAAAGTACTCAATTACAAAATCGAAGAAAGAATCGTAGAGATCAGGTAACTATACCAGGTTCTAAGTTTGAATATTTCAAGTATCGTTGTCTTTCGGAGCTTTCCTTTTTATGCCTGGTTATTAAATATCCGAAATCAATGCATTGTCCCTTTCTTAAAATAATTTACTTTTTTCTTAAATCATAATAAGTTTGTAGCTATTTTGTCTGAGAATAATTTTATAATAATAAAATGCTTATAATACTGGAGGAGGCAAAAAATGGATAAAAAAAGTATGCCCAAGAGGATGAATGTTAAATCCGTAATGCAGTTCTTTTCTTTTCTGTTATCCCTCATTTTCTTAATTACCTCAATCTCAACAGGTCATAGTCTATCTCATAATAATTTATTGAAAATTGAGATTGTTGAAGGAGAACTGGGAAATAAAATAGAGAGATACCTGAGACAGATAACTCCATTTGGATTTTCTGGAGCATTGCTGGTGGCGAAAAATGGTAAGATCATTCTGAATAAGGGGTATGGAATGGCAATCAGATCTGAGAATATTCCAAATACATCTGAAACTGTGTTTAGCACTGGCTCGATTACCAAACAATTCACAGCAGCTGGAATCATGAAATTGGAGATGCAGGGGAAATTGAATACAAATGACCCTATAACAAAATTCTTCGAAAAGGTTCCAGAGGGAAAAGAAACAATAACCCTCCATCATTTACTGACCCACACTTCGGGAGTGATAAACTATACTGGAATGGATTATGAAACGGCAAAACGGGATGAAACTGCTAGAAAAATCCTTGATGCTCCGCTTCTTTTTAAGCCCGGTGAACGTTTTGAGTACTCCAACGCTGGTTTCAGCTTGTTAGCAGCAGTTATTGAAAAAGTTTCTGGGAAGGGATATGAAGAGTACCTTTATGAACATTTGTTCAAGCCGGCTGGGATGACATTCACAGGGTACAGATTACCCAATTGGGAGAACAAAGTTGTAGCCCACTGGTATCTGGGAGAAAAGGACAACGGGATTCCCCTTGAAAAGCCATATCCATACTGGAACCTTCTGGGAAATGGAGGAATACTATCAACAACAGAAGATATGTATAAATGGCATCTGGCACTCAAGGGGGACAAGATTCTTTCGGCTGAGGCTAAGAAAAAAATATTTACACCGTTTTTAAATGACTATGGCTATGGCTGGGATGTGTTCGAAACTGAGCGCGGTATCCTCATCCAGCATGACGGGGGGAGTGTTCTGGGTAACAGCGCAGAAATCCGCCGGTACATTGATGCTGATGTGTTCACCATTCTTTTCTGTATTCAGAGTTTCGGCAGGGGAGCTCTTTTTAGGCCGATAAGAGACAAGATTGAAACTCTCGCTTTTGGGGGAGATGTTGTTATTCCGCCTTCGGTAATTACGTTGGATATGGAAAAGCTTCGTAAGTTTGAAGGGACATATAGTCTTTCAAGCGGAGGCCATCTTGAAGCAGATGTCGAAAGCGGAAGGCTAACAATCAAAGCAAAAGAGCAGGATGCCATAAATGCGCTGTTTTTTCCAGAAAAGGCCTCTCCAGGTTTTTTTAAAGATTTGAACAAACTCTCTGTATCCGTTTTTGAAGCCGCTTTAAAAGGTGATTACAAACCTTTTGAGAATGTTCTTCAAGATAAAGAAAGACGGCTGGTACGGGTCCGTCAGCTTATAGAGATGAGAATTCAAAGATACAAGGAAAGAACAGGGGAAATTCAGGAAGTAAAAGTTTCTGGCACCTTGCCTTCAGATTATGGCGGCAAAGATGCGGTGATGACACAGGTTCAACTCAAGGGGGAGAAAGGAAGTATCTATTTCAGCTTGTACTGGCGCAATAAGATGAACATTGGTGTAGGCCCCTTAATGGGTATTCAAGAGATTTTAGTTCCTTTTATGCCGGTGTCCGGCACTGAATTTGCAGGCTATCATCTGGGTATGGCCAAAAACATACGTCTGAGTTTCGGCGTTGATAGCAGTGGTGCGATAACCGGTCTTTCCGTGCATAATCCAGGTGGAGATTTATCTGCCCGGAAGATAAAGTAAAGAAGCAATCCTTAAGGAGAACCCAATGAAAGAAATATCTTCTATGATTCTGGTATTCCTTCTTGCCATCTTCATCTTCAGCCCGGTTAGAGCAGAAAAAACTCAAGTTAAGGCTGTTGATGGAGTCCAAGTCATTAAAAATCCGGAAAAGCCTGTTCCTCCAAAAGGCGCCCTGATCAAAATGATTCTCGAAGAAGAGTTCACAATAGGAGAAGGGGAATCAGAGGAGGAAATGTTTTCTGAGATGACTTCTGTTGCAGTCGATAATGATGGCAATATTTATATTCTTGACCAAAAGGAGAAAAAGGTTAAAGTTTTTGACAGTGCAGGGAAGTTTGTAAGGAAATTCGGAAAACAAGGTCAGGGGCCAGGGGAAATGAATATGCCAATTGTTGTCCAGATTACCCCAAATAATGAGCTGGTTGTTGAGGATGTTGTCAACCGGAAATTAATGTTTTTCTCTTCTGAAGGAGAATTTCTGAAAAGCATCTCGACAGCCAAGGCGGCTGGTTTAGCTGCTATTGTGCTTGATTCTAAGGGAAATTTAATCGGTCAGGCGGTTGTTCCTGCTGAAAAAAAACTAATCCGGGAAGTAAAAAAATATGACAAAGATTTAAATCCGCTTTTTACTATTGATACTATCGATTTTACGAGCATTATTGAGGGCAAAATTAACCCTTATCGTTTAGCCTTATTCTATGTTCTGGGTAGAGAAGATAATATTATCTACGGATACCCAGAGGAATACGAGATTGAGATATTTAATCCAGAAGGGAAACTGATCAGAAGGATCTTGAAAGAATATGATCCTGTAAAAATTACAAAAGAAGACCAGGAAGAATTCATGGATAGACTTCCGGCCGAAGCGTTCATGATCAAAGACAGAATAGAATTTCCAGAATCATTCCCAGCCTATCAAAGTTTCTCGAGTGATGATCAAGGAAGAATATTCGTGAGAACATTTGAAAAGGGGAAAAAGAAGAGAGAGTATTTCTTTGATGTCTTTGACGCAGAGGGACTATATATAGCGAAGATTCCTCTTGATGTTGATCCCAAAATCTGGAAAGGAGAGAAGCTGTACTCAATAAAGGAGAACGAGGACGGATTCCAGATTCTCAGATGCTCCAGCATCCGCTGGGAAAAATAACCTGCTGTTTACCCTGCATTATCTCGCTGGATTTTAATCCGCCCTCTAATAAAGGGACATCGAGAATATAACTATAAATATATTGCCAAAATTAACGTTGAATTTAGGGGATCTCTAAAAATGCCAGTTCTAATATAAAAGGGAAGTAGTAACTAAATTTTGACTTAATTCTGTATTTTATTTATCTTTTATTCATGATTTTTATACTGACCGGTCCTGTGCATTCCGGAAAGACGACTTTGTTGAAAAAAGTAGTCTGGGAGTTAAAGAGGCAAAAATACAAGGTAGATGGCTTCTTGAGCGAAACTGTATGGAGGAAGGAGGAGATTGTCGGTTACGATTTATTTGATTTGAAAAAAGAGAGATCGATCCCGCTTATCCGTAGAACAGGAGAGGAAGAATGGCAAAAAATTGGCTCGTATTTCTTTATCCCTCAAAGCTTGGCCGAGGCTGAAAAGATAATTCTTCGGGGAAAAGAAGCGGATATTCTTGTCGTAGATGAGGTCGGACCCCTGGAATTATCAGGAAGAGGATTTTGGCCAGCCCTTAAGCAAGTGGTTTTTCAGCCCTTAACAAGCTATATTCTTGTTATAAGAAAAAATATCATCAAGGATTTTCTGGCGATGCTTGGCAAGAGTAAGGTCAAAATATTTGATATTAAAAACAAAGATATTTTTACTCAATTGATTGAAGAAATTAAAATTGAAAAAAAAGGCCAAAGAACCTAAGATGCAGATGATATGAAAAGCATCTATGTTCGTCTTCTCGAGGGGTTTACAGAGCAGAAACCTCTGGTTCTAGCTACAATCGTAGCAACAAAGGGCTCAACTCCCCAGGTGCCTGGAGCCTCAGCTTTGTTTTCATCCGAAGGACTCCTTGAGGGAACTCTGGGAGGTGGTCTGTTAGAAGCAGATGCTCAAAGAAAAGCTTTAAAGACTCTGAAGAAAAAGGCCTCACTACTCTCCGAATTTAGCCTTAAAAGTGACATATCTTCGGGGGAAGGAGCCATCTGTGGAGGTGAAGTTAAGATCCTTATTGATGCCTTTCCTGAAGAACATGGAGATACGTTCCAGGCTTTAAGCCAATCTCTTATTAAGCGGGAGCCAGGCGTCTTAGCCACCTTCATAAACAGGATTTCTGAAGAAAAATTATCTCTTTCCCGGCGTTGGACGGAGAGAGAAGAGAAATTCGCGGCAGATCCTGGAGAGCATCTTTCCTTCTTTAAAAAGGAGATAAGAAAAGCTTTTTTGGAAGGCAAGCCATTCCTCTTGAAAATAAAGAAAGAAATATTCCCTGAAAAAGCAAAAGAGAGATTCCTTTTTTTAGAGCCCATTTTCCCCTTGCCTCAACTGGTTATTGCCGGTGCAGGTCACGTCGGGCAGGCGGTGACTCATTTAGGAAGTCTCTTGAATTTTGAAGTAACTGTAATAGACGACAGGCCTGAATTTGCCAATAAAGAAAAGCTTCCTGATGCGGATCATATAATCGTTGATGAAATCGGGAACGCTATCCAGAATTTTCCCATATCTTCTGATACATATTTTGTAATTGTTACTCGAGGACACAAACAGGACGGGACAGCTCTGCGGCAATGCATATCTTCTGAAGCTTCTTATATTGGTATGATCGGGAGTGTTGGCAAAATAAAGCTTATGCGAAAGAAATTCTTGGAAGAGGGATGGGCCACTTCTCGCCAGTTTAATCGTGTTTGTGCTCCGATTGGTATCGATATCCAATCAAAAACTGTGGAGGAGATCGCAATCAGCATCGCAGCTCAACTCGTTCTTGTCCGTAGCCAAATCCAAGAAAAAAGGAAGGAGATAGAATGATCTGGGCAATGATTTTAGCTGCTGGGGAATCCAAAAGAATGGGAAAACCTAAGCTTCTTCTGCCTTACGGAGAAAAAACCATAATTGAGACAATCGTCGAGACTGTTGTTTCATCGAACGTTGAAAACACTTTAATCATTCTTGGGTCAGACCGAGAAAAGATAGAGGAGAAGATCAAGAATTCTCCTGTAAAGATTGTCTATAATCGTGATTTTCGGAGCGGGATGCTATCATCCGTCCAATGTGGATTTAAGGCAGTGCCTGAGGAGACTCGCGCAGTTCTGGTTGTGCTTGGTGACCAACCAAAAATATCGGCCGATGTCATTAACAAGCTTATAGATGCCTATAAAAGCACAGGAAAAGGGATTGTTCTACCTGTCTATAAAAAGGAGAGGGGACATCCTGTTCTTATTGACGTGAAATACGGGGGGGAAGTGGAAAACCTGAGTCCTGAGGTTGGTCTTCGGGGGACGGTCTATAATCACCCTGAAGACATACTGGAGGTTGATATAGAAACACCTAGTATATTCCAGGATATTGATGACGAGTCGGATTATAAGAGAGAATTAAAGAATAAAGAATAAAAAAATAGGAAATTCGTTTTCTTTGTCGCGTAAGAACTTCACAATGTTCACCGACTGATATGCGGGGATATATCTATCACGCTAAAAAAAGGCCTGGTCAATGGAACGAATAAGTGAGCCTGATCTATGGCAATGCCTTTCTGATGCGTTCAGGTGTCATCGGTAGTTGGAAGAGCCTTGCGCCGACAGCATCGTAAATCGCATTGGCAACGACAGCCCCCATACAAATAATCGCTGGTTCACCACCTCCCTGGGGAGGAGAATTTTTAGCGTCGATCAATACTGTCTCAATTTTGGGAAGCCAGGAGAAGCGTGGTATCTCATACGTATCAAAATTGAGGTCAAAAATCTCTCCACCCTTGAAATGGATTTCTTCAGTAAGAGCATAGCCCAGTCCCATCGTGATGCAGCCTTCTATCTGCATTTTCGCTCCCTCGGGATTAATCGAGAGACCCATATCCTGAGCACAGACAACACGCTTAACCTGAACAGCTCCTTTCTTATCAACCTCAACTTCCGCCATGTGGGCCACATAAGTGCCTGCATCAATACCCAAAGATATACCATAACCACGGCCCTTTGCTGCTTTGGATTTAGTCCAGCCG
>JAUWJP010000031.1 GCA_030607635.1 Candidatus Aminicenantota bacterium | reverse complement strand
TCTTAAGGGTAGGCCAGATACCGGGTTCAATCAGGGCATCCAGGGCATTTATGACCAAATAACCGCCGTTGGCTTTGAGAAAAGAGCCAGCTTTGATCTTCGTAAAATCAGTTTGGATGATGCCAAATCGGGAAGAGACCATTTCCACAGAACCAAAGAGATTGATGTAATTTGGGTTTGTTTCCATGATAACAGGGGAACCCTTCACATCTGAATTATCGATAAGGAGATTCACTCTGAATGCTGAGAATGGATCCATGGCTTCCATTTCCTTTGCTTCCTTTTTGTTGCCTTTAAAGAGGTCAATGTTCCTGATCAGGTTATTTTCAATTTCTTCCAGGTATTCAGAAATCTTTGGATAGTCAAATTTTGACTTTGTCTCATTGATGGCCCCTCTGATTATGGGAGTTATAGACTCGGCATCCCAGTCTTTCAAGAACTTTCGGGTCTCCTCCTCGATCTCTTTCATCAGTTCGAATACTTCTTCAAGTTTGTCAGTCAGTTTTTCGTACTTGTTGCTCAGCTTTTCCAATCTCTCTTTTGGAAATTTGCATTTCTTGACCAGGTCTTCGAGCTTGTTAAAAGGAGTCGGCTTTCCGTTGATCAAAGGGACCAGGTCAGGCTTTACAAAAAGACCCATCTGAACCTGGATTACAGAAAAACCTTCCTTGGCTACTTCCTTTTCAAAATTCTTAAGGATTACTTTTTGCTTTCTTTGCTGGGAGTCGGCTATGCTGTCCCTTTTTTCTGAATAATACTTGCTTTTAAGCATTTCCGGAATGTTTGTTTTTAGCATTTCAATAAGACTCTCTATGGCTTCTTTAAAAAGTTTTCCTTTTCCGGCTGGAAGGGTTATCAACGTCGGCTCATCTGGATTCTTGAAATTGTTAACATAAAGAAGATCATCGGGAGTTATGTTTCCCTTTTCCATTTTTTCCAAGAGTTGCTTAATAGTTGTGGTTCGACCTGTTCCCACCATCCCAGATATAAATATATTGTAGCCGAGGCTCTTGATTTCTAAACCTGTCTGGATGGCCTTGAGTGCTCTTTCCTGACCAATTATTCCTTCGCAAGGTTTGCATTCATCGGTGTTGCTGAAAGGAATCTTTTTAAGATCGCAGCTCCACTTCAACAAGTTTGCGGGAAGTTCTTTAGTATTTGTTGCTTTTTTCATCATAGCCTCCTAAAATTCAACAGAAGTTCTATCTAATTTATGAAAAATTATCATAACATTATTCCAAACACAAACTCAATCGTGATCTGCAAGGATTTTTAGAGATGGATGAAGCGACCTGATATAATACTAGTGCAAAAAAAACTATTATCTGTTAAAATAGGTAAAATTTTGCAGGGAGGAACAGGAGTGAAAGCTATCCAGGCTGAAAATGCAAAGAGTAAATCGGAGTAAAAAATTTTATCCATTTCCCTGGAAAGTTTATAGGAGAGACCCCGATTGGATTCCTCCTCAGTTTTGGAAAAGAGAAAAGCTAACTTTCAGGGACATTAAAGGGAGATGAAAATGAAAACATACCAAGGAAAACTTCAGGCAAAAGGTTTAAAGATTCGAATTGTAGTTAGCCGCTTTAACCAATTTATTTCAGAAAGATTACTGGAAGGCGCTCTTGACGCACTCCATAAGTTAGGAGCAGCAGAGCAAGATATATCCGTTTACAGAGTTCCTGGTTCCTTTGAGGTTCCGTTTGTTGTTAAAAAATTGGCCGGAGGAAAAAAAGTGGATGGAATTGTCTGTTTAGGTGCCCTGATTAGAGGGGATACGCCCCATTTTGATTTTTTAAGTGCTGAAATTACCAAAGGATTAGCTCAAATCTCTATGGAAGAGGGGATGCCTGTCTCCTTTGGCATCCTGACAGTTGATACGATCGAGCAGGGAATAGAACGCGCGGGCACAAAAGGAGGTAATAAAGGTTGGGATGCAGTGTTTTCTGTTGTGGAGACACTTAACTTGATAAAAGAATCTGGGCTTGAGTAGATTGGAAACTGCCTTATGGGTAGAAGAAGGAAAGCCCGAGAGGATACCCTCCGTATTCTTTTTCGATTAGAATTCGAAAACAAACAAATTGAAAAGACGCTGGATCAGTACTGGAAGAGCAAGAAAGCTTCTGAGGAAATAAAAGAATACAGCACCTGGTTAGTCAATGGTGTAATTTCTGATCAAGCGAAAATCGATAATATCATTCAACAGGTTTCTGAGCATTGGCGCATCTCCCGTATGGCTCTCGTAGATCGCAATATATTGAGGATGGCTGTTTTTGAGCTTCTCTACGAAGAGAAAATTGCTCCGGCTATTGTAATCAATGAAGCGATTGAAATAGCCAAAAAATACAGTGGAGAAGAGGCTGCGACATTTGTGAATGGAATTTTAGATGCCGTACGAAAAGATCTAAAAGATATAAAGAAATCGTTAGAGGAAAAAGAACATGCCTGAAAAGAAAGCCCAACAAAGAAAAGAAAGCTTGAATCAAGCCAAGGACCGAAAAGAGGGAGATCAGGAAATTGCCCGCCAGGCTAAGATGGAAAAACTTGCCCAAGAAAAAATTGAGCTTTTTCCTCACAAAGTAAAGACAACTCATACTGTTTTTGAGGTGACGGAAGGTTTCTCTTTGTCTTCGAAAGAAGATCTTGAAAAGAAAAAAGTGAGAGTCATATTAGCCGGTAGAGTTATGTCTATCCGTGGGATGGGTCGAGCCACTTTTTTACACATAGCGGACAGCCGATCTAAAATTCAGGCTTACTTGAAAGAAGATAAAGTAGGCAAGAAAAACTACAAGCTTTTCTCATTAATAGATATCGGGGATTTCGTCTCGGTCGAAGGAGCTTTGTTTAAAACCAGGACTGGAGAGTTGACTGTTTTTGTTGATTCATACACGTTTTTGGCTAAATGCCTTCATCCTCTTCCGGAGAAATGGCACGGATTGCAGAATGTCGAGCTTCGTTACCGAAAAAGATACCTGGACTTAATCATGAATCCTGCGGAAAGAGATGTGTTTAGACTCAGAAGCGCTATGATCTCTCACATAAGAAAGTTTTTTGATAAGAAAGGATACATCGAGGTTGAAACGCCTATGATGCACAGCATCCCTGGGGGTGCTTTAGCCAGGCCGTTTAAAACGTTTCATAATGCCCTGGGTCTTGACCTTTATTTGAGAATAGCTCCAGAGCTTTATTTGAAGAGGTTGATCGTGGGAGGCTTTGAAAAAGTCTACGAGATTAATCGAAACTTCAGGAATGAAGGAATCTCCTCCGAGCACAATCCAGAGTTTACCATGCTGGAATTTTACGAAGCTTACAGCGATTATAATGATATGATGGAATTGACCGAAGAGCTTTTCCATGACCTGAGTCTCTCTCTTCTAGGAACAGAAAAGATCGCTTTTATGGGAAAAAAGATTTCTGTGAAAAGACCCTGGAAAAGGATTAAGTTCAAAGAAGCACTGGTTTATTACAGTGGCCTAGCTCCCGATCGTTTTGATGATAAGTCCGGCACAATAGAATTGGCTTCGACCTTAGCCCCCGATAAAAAAGCTCCTTCCTATGGGAAGGCGTTGGATATAATTTTTGACAAATATGTCAAGCAAAATCTTGTTCAGCCGACTTTTGTGATTGATTTTCCTAAAGAAGTCTCACCTCTGGCCAAAGCCTTGAAGGAAAATCCGGATGAAGCCGAACGTTTCGAACTCATCATGGGAGGTATAGAAATTGCCAATGCTTTTAGCGAATTATCGGACCCTTCAGAACAGAGAAGGAGGTTTGAGCAGCAAGCAGAAGCAAGAAAAAAGGGAGACGAGGATGCTCACTTGGTTGATACCGATTATATCCATGCTTTAGAATATGGACTTCCCCCTACCGGGGGCGAAGGGATTGGGATTGATCGATTGGTTATGATTTTTGCCAACAGAAAGTCTATAAGGGATGTTATCCTTTTTCCTCTTCTTCGCCCCAAAAAGGAATAATTTGAGTTTTTACCATGAACTTTGAGTTGTTCATTGCCAGGCGATACCTGACAGCAAAGAGGAAGCAGGCTTTTATCTCTGTCATCACCTTCATCTCCATTCTGGGTATTACCATTGGAGTTATGGCTCTTATTATAGCTATAGCTCTAATTACGGGTTTTCAAGATGATGTTCAGGATAAAATCCTTGGAGTTACCACCCACATCATGGTCTCTGATATGGACCCGGAAGGGTGGAAGGATTATCCTCAACTAATATCGAAAATAGAGAGTTTAAAAGGGGTGAAATCTGTTTCTCCTGTTATTCATGACGGTGTGTTCCTGATAGGCCCTTCTGAGAATAAAGGCGCCCTGCTTAAGGGTATTGATTTTGATTTAGAGAAAAAACACTCGCAGTGGCTTCAAGAGTTAGAGAGAGGAAATATTCCTGCTCCCGATTCCAAAAGGGAGGGAATCCTTCTCGGTCGTGAAATAGCCGCAAGCATCGGGGTGGGGATTGGAGATGTGGTGACTGTCATTACTTCTTCTTCCCGTTTATCGCCGATCGGACCTATTCCTAAACGAAAAAGATTTATCGTGACCGGCATTTTCAACACGGGCTTGTATGAGTTTGATTCCTCAACGGTTCTTGTCTGGCTGGGATCAGCGCAGAAAATTTTTGGCCTTGGGGAGGAAATAAGCTACATTCAAGTCAGAATAGATAACATTTTCGATGCTCCGAAAATAGGCAATAAGATTACAGAGATTATCCCTCCTCTGGCCTATGTGACGACTTGGATGGAGTTGAATAAATCCCTCTTCTCTGCCTTGAAACTCGAGAAAAACATCATGTTTCTCACAATTACCCTTATTGTTTTTGTCGCGGCCTTGAACATTATCGCCACCCTTATCTTGATGGTTATGGAGAAGACAAGAGACATAGGTATTCTCATAGCCATGGGTGCCAGTTCTCAAAGTATAAAAAAAATATTTTTCCTCCAAGGAGCTATGATCGGAATCGTCGGAACAGCTGCTGGAGTAATCCTGGGGTTGCTTTGGTGCCTGCTTGCAAATACTTTTGAGCTTATCAAGGTGCCAGTAGATATCTACCAAATCTCTTTCGTTCCTTTTCATATCAAACTTTTTGATTTAATCTTGATTGTGGGAGTTGCTCTTTTAATCAGTTTTCTCTCGACATTTTTCCCTTCGCATAGAGCATCAAAAGTTGACCCGGTTATTGCCTTAAAATATGAATAGTTTACTCAAAACTGTAAATCTTGGCAAAAATTATCCGTTGCCCAAGGGAATTCTGCATGTTTTTGAAGGAATAAATTTTGAGCTCCTTGAGGGCGATCTTGTGGCAATAATGGGAGTTTCTGGAGTCGGAAAGACAACTTTCCTTAATTTACTGGTAACTCTGGATAAGCCAAGTGAAGGGAAAATCCTGTTTGAGGGCGACGACCTCCTCTTTCATCGAAGTAAAAAAGAATTGGCAGAGATAAGAAACAGGAAGATTGGCTTTATCTTTCAGTTTTACCACCTTCTGCCTGAATTTACAGCTTTAGAAAATATTGCCTTCCCTCTTTTGATAAGAGGCGCGGAGAGGAAAGAGGCTGAGAGGAAAGCTCATGAAATCCTCAAGGAAGTTTCTTTGGAAGAAAAAGCTCATATAAGACCGGCACTGCTTTCAGGAGGAGAACAGCAGAGAGTAGCAATTGCCAGAGCATTGGTCAACGAGCCCAAATTGCTTTTAGCCGATGAGCCTACAGGAAACATGGATTGGAAAACAGGGCAGATGATTCTGGCTCTCATTCAAAATCTGCACAAGAAAAAAGGATTATCATCTGTTATTGTTACACATAATGAAAAGGTCGCTCAATTCTGTAACAATGTGTACTTGATGGAAGGAAGGGAATTGAAACTTTTATCCCGTCGATAGAGTTATTATTAAGGTAGTAAAGCGAAAATCGAAATTAGTAAGATAAAATTAGGGGACGTTCTCCCAAGAAAAATTAGGGGACGTTCCCATTTTGGGTTTGGTCTCCATTTTGCTGTATCAAATAGTTGAAATTAACTGAGTTGAAGAGTCACGGATCAACCGTTGGGCCGGACAAACGAGTCAACGGATATCGTTGAAAAAAAAAGATTAATATGTTATAAGGAAAGAGAAATGAAAAAAGTTCTATTATGCTTTGTTATCTTGTGTCTTGCGCCCTATCTCTTCGGGCAGGAGATGGTTGAGAAGATTGAAATCGTCGGCAACGAGCGCGTCACGCGGGAGACGGTTCTTTATTATCTTTCTTCAAGAGAAGGAGATTACTACAGCGAGGAGTTGTTGAGAAGAGATTTTAGAATTTTATGGTCAACAGGATTTTTCTCTAATGTCAGAATAGAAAAGGAAGATGGAACAAAAGGGAAGATAGTAAAGATCATCGTTGAGGAGAATCCAGTCATCAAGAATATCATCTATAAAACTGGAAAGAAGCTGAAGGAGAATGATATCATCAATAAACTAAAAGAGAATGATGAATACATCCTCCCTTATTCTTATTACAACGAGTTTAAAATAAAGAGAATCCAGAAGACGATCGAAGATTTGCTCCTCGAGAAGGGCCTTACTTCTGGCAAGGTTAAGGTTAAAGTAAATAAAGAAGGAAAAAACGAGTTAGAGGTCTTATTTGATATCAACGAAGGGCCAAAAGTTAGAGTTGGTGAGGTCGAATTTGAAGGAAACACAAAGTTACTGAAGAGTGTTGTTAGGGGAGCGATGAAGCAAAATAAAAAGCACGGGGTTTTTTCCTGGATAACAGGGAAGGATGTCTTTAAGCAGAACAAGATCAGTGAAGATCTAGCCGGCATAAAAGAGAGGTACCGCGAACACGGATACATGGAAGCTACAGTTGGTGAACCCAGGATTGAGGAAATCACAAAAAGGACAATTTTGTTCAAAAAACAGAAGATGAAGAAGATCATTATTCCTGTCAATGCTGGCTACCGTTATACTGTAGGTGAGGTTAAGATCGAAGGGAATAAGATTCTTTCCGCTAAAGGCTTGCGCAGGCTCATTAAATTCAAAGAAGGTGATGTTTATAGCACCAAAATTAGAGAAAAAAGTATTGAAGAGATAGGAGAGATTTATAGAAACATTGGCTACATTCGTTCCGCTATATATCCTGTAGAAAAACTGGACCCCAAGAGAAAACGCGTAAATGTTACTTTCAATATCATAGAAGGAGATGTAGTCTATTTAAACAGGATTGAATTCAAAGGCAATACATTCACTAAAGACAAAGTTATCAGGCGTGAAATGCTCATCAGAGAGGGAGATAGGTTCAGCTTAGCTATGTTCAAAGACAGTATTTTGAGGATGAGCCAGCTTGGACTGATTGAGCCTGTCGGGGAGCCTGATATAAGGCCTAATCCTGAAGATCCCAATAAAATGGATATCATCCTGAATGTTAAAGAGCTTCAAAGGAACAACATCCAGTTTTCGGCTGGCTATAGTGGTTATGAAGGCACTTTTGTTGCTCTAAGCTACTCCACGGTGAATTTCTTAGGAGCTGGAGAAAAATTAGAACTTTCGGTTCAACATGGAAAAAGAATCAAAAACTATATGTTTGGCTTTTCTGAACCCTATTTTCTTGATTACCCAGTGAGTTTGGGATTTAATGTGTATAATCGTCATGTAATATATCCCTTTCTGTTCAATCAAAAAGCAAAAGGAGTTAATTTTACAACAGGAGGGAGAGTTAAAGGATATTGGAGAACAAATCTTACTTATGCCTATGAATACATCGATATCGATGCCGAAGAAGGTAGCTATTACTACAATTACCAAGGAGGTTATGCTGTAAGCAGTATAACTCCTATGATATATAGTTCCACCATTAACAGCCCCTTAACTCCAACAAGAGGTTCCTTGTATATGGTTTCAGGCAAGTTCGCAGGTGGTTTTTTGGGAGGAGAGATGAGCTTTATCAAGCCCCGCATTGAGTGGAGTTTCTTCCATCCATTAGTCCTGAACCATGTTGTTGGATTCCATTTAGAGTATCAGTTTATCAAGGTATTTGGAGATTCAAGAGTTCCTATCTGGGAAAAATTCTATCTTGGGGGAGAGAGGTCGATCAGGGGTTACGAAATTTATTCCATAAGGGGGGACGAGAATGTCGGCGGCGAGAAATCTTTTGTTTTCAACACAGAATACATCATTCCAATCGGCGGTCCCCTGTATGCTATTCTCTTTTATGATATGGGGAATGCTTTTACTCGAGAACAGAAAGTAAGTTTTAACAATTTATATTATTCGACAGGGCTGGAGATGAGGATATTTGTTCCTGCCCTCAGAGTTCCTTTCAGGCTCATTTTTGCTTATAATAACCGAAAGATACATGATGATGATACCAGTTTCGCCTTTCGTTTTGCGATTGGAACCACTTTTTAAGCGATAAAGAGCCCATTTCAAATTAAGGAGGCACACGATGTGGAGAAGCAGTAGCAAAATTTCTTTATTAGCCCTACTCTTTACATTTCTGGTTTTTGCAGGTTTTGCTCAAGAATCAGGTAAGATTGGCATCGTTAATTCAAATGAAGTAATTCAAAAATCGACTGAGGGAAAAGCGGTTATGGCCCAGCTGCAGGAAAAAGATAAAAGCAATTCGTCTAGAATTTCTACAATGGATGAAAAAATCCGCGAGTTAGAGACTAAGCTCAATACCCAGAGGCTTACACTCACCCAGGAATCTATTCTTCAGTTAACTTCTGAGTTGGAGAGAAAACGGACAGAAAGAAAGCGGTTTGCAGAAGATTCCTTAAGGGAGTTACAGGAGCTCAGGTTCAGGCTGTTCACTAAAGTCCAGGATGAGGTGATTCCGATTATCGAAGGATTAGGGAAGGAAAGGAACCTGGATATAATTTTTGATCTGGCTAATAGCGGAGCTGTATATGTCAATACGACGATCGATCTCACAGAAGAAGTCATCAAAAGATACAATGCCTCTAAGGCCGCAAAAAAATAAAAGCTTGTTTACTATCGAGAAAATCCTCAAGTCCCTTCCCCATCGCTATCCCTTTTTATTTGTGGATAGAGTATTAAAGCTCGAAAAGGGAAAGTGCATTACTGCCATCAAGAACGTTTCCTATAACGAACATTTCTTCCAGGGGCATTTTCCTCATTTAAAGGTAATGCCTGGTGTTTTAGTTGTCGAAGCTTTGGCCCAGGCAGGCGGCATTCTTCTCTATCATTCCGTTCCCAGTCCCGAGACAATTCTTGTTTTTTTAACTGCGATTAATAACGCGAAATTCAGAAAGCCGATTGTTCCTGGTGATCAACTGAAGTTAGAAGTGGAGATTCTAAAGCTTAAGTCAAAATATTCCTATATTTCGGGAAAAGCGTTTGTAGATGGAGAACTTGTTGCCGAAGCCGAGATTATGGCTTCATTTGCAAATCTTGAGGAATTGAATGAGAGAGAATGAAATCTTTGTTCATTCCACAGCCACAGTCCATCCCAAAGCGCGATTGGATTCAGGAGTCAGGGTAGGACCATATTCTTTTATCGGGGAAAAAGTTAGCGTCCACAAAAATACTAGAGTCGATGCCAATGTCTTCATTGATGGCCAGACTGAAATAGGAGAAGACTGCCATTTTTCTCCATATTCTTCCATCGGAACAGAACCTCAAGACATTACTTATAAAGGGGAAGACACACTGGTTAAGATCGGGGATAGAAATATTTTCAGAGAATTTATAACTGTTAATCGGGGGACAGTCAAGGCTGGAGGGCAGACTGTTGTCGGGAATGATAATTATTTCATGGCTTACTCTCATATTGGCCATGACTGTTTTGTCGGGAATGAAACCATCTTTATAAACGCCGCCACTCTCGGAGGACATGTCACTGTCCAGGATTTTACTACAGTAGGGGCGTTCAGCGGTATTCATCAGTTCTGCCGGGTTGGAAAGCATGCTTTTATAGGTGGTAGTACGATAATAACTCAGGATGTTGTCCCCTTCTGCAGGGTCGCTGGAAGTCGTCCCGTTCTCCTTTTCGGGTTGAATGCTGTCGGCTTGCGGCGGAGAGGCTTTTCTAAGGAGAGAATCAAGGTTATTAAGGAAATTTTCAAAATTTTTTTTTATTCCGACTTAAACAGCACTCAAGCCACAGATAAAATCAAAGAAAAATTCCCTCCAGGAGAAGATAGAGATGAGATCATCAATTTTATTCAGTCCTCCCAGAGAGGAATCGTAAAGAAGACAGCTGGAAAATGGGACGTCGAATCGGGATAATCGCAGGCACAGGAGAATTTCCGTTTTTGTTACTTGCAGAGGCTCAGAAAATGGGCTATTCTTGTATAGTTGCAGGCATCAAAGACGAAGCTGAAACTGACCTTAGGAATAAGGTTGATATATTTGAATGGGTTGATGTTGGTGATATTTTAAATCTTATAGCTTTTTTTAAAAAAAATGGAGTCAAAGAAGCTGTGTTTGCTGGGAAAGTCGATCACCGGAAAATTTTTAATAAAGAAAAATTCAATGAGGCTTCCTGGCACCTTTTGACTCAAGGCAAAGACAGAGGTCCTGCTGTAATCTTAAAGAGCATTATTGATTTTATGGCTAAAGAAGGAATCCAAATCACTGACCCAACTTCATTCGTCGCTTCCTCATTTTGTCAGGAGGGTGTCCTGACAAAAACAAAGCCTTCGCCAGCTGCGGAAGAGGATATAGAGTTTGGCTTTAAAAT
>JAUWJP010000135.1 GCA_030607635.1 Candidatus Aminicenantota bacterium | reverse complement strand
TCTGCTCTGTTCGGGCTGACCGGTGTGTTCGGAGCACTAGCCCTGGTTTATACTCTCGGCGGAACGGCCGCACACTTATTACTAAAGCATGTTATAAAAACAACTGTTTAACCTAAGGGTAAAAAAGGGGTTGAATGGCCGCTGATGTTCATCAAGGTTTGACCCCCTTTTTCTCATTACAATTTATGTTTTTACTTTTCTAAGATTCTGATATAATTTAGTTGTGGAGAAAACAACTAGAAAAATCACTTTTAAGGATGCGGAAAGATTAGATATCGAATATTGGAAATCCTGCACACCTGAGGAAAAACTCGATACACTCCAATATTTAAGGGAATTGTATTACGACTTTAAAAATGAGAGCCGAAAAAGATTTCAAAGAATTTATCGCATTGTTAAACGAACATAAGGTTCGTTATCTCATCGTTGGAGGATTTGCTTATAGCTTCTATGCAGAACCACGATTCACGAAGGATATAGACTTTTTCGTAGAGGCCTCAACTGATAATGCAGATAAGATGCTTAATGTTTTGGAGAAGTTCGGATTTAAAAATGTGGGGATAACAAAGGACGATTTTCTAAAGTCGGACCAGATAATTCAATTGGGCATTGCCCCCTTGCGAATAGATATTATTACTTCGATAAGCGGAGTAAGCTTTAAGGAGGCATGGAATAACCGCACAGTGGGAAAATACGGGAATATTTCCGCAAATTTTATCTCAAAATCTGATTTGATAAAAAACAAGAAAGCAACCGGCCGTGCTCAAGATATCGCAGACATAGAAAAACTTAAGAAAATATAACCCTCAGATAGAATTTATCCTTTTTGAGGACCTCAAGTCTATCTGGTGTGAGTTTTACTCTCAATGCTTTAGAAACAAATTGTAGAAACAAATAGACAATTGACAAATTGATTGACAAATTGTAGACAAATTGTAGTAGACAAATTGTAGTTAGGCTGCGCCAACCTATAGATTACAATAGAGATAGTCAAGATTAATCCCCTGCTTTCCCGCTTAAATGGCCCATTTTAGCAGGAAAATTCGACCTGTAAGTACTTCTTTGATTTTGCAAAACAAAGGTTCCATTCGCTTCTTTGATTTCTCTATAATTCACTTTAATGCCGAGTCTGGTTTTTATTGCTTCAACAAAATCCTTATTCCCTACAGCTATACTTTCCGTCCATCGGCTTTCCCTCTTTATGCCTTTGGATACAAGTGCAGATTCTATCCATTTCTTGTAGAATTCTTTCAGTCTCTGTTGACTATCTATATGCAATAATCTCATTAATTTTCTGGTATCGATTAGTTTATATCTTTGCGGGCTGCTTTTGATCTCATTATATCCGCAGAAAGGCCATTCGGCCGGATGCTTTACTACCCCTGCCCGTACCATATTTAAATCAATGTACACCATGCACCAATTCAAGTGATCACCTGTTTCTACTGCAGTGGCATGATAGTGGTCCTCCCAGAAAGCACCTCTGCGACCTTTCCTTTGGTTGTATTCTCTGGCCGTTCGGCTCGCTGTTAATTGAATAGATCTGGGAATTACGTCTCTTTTGCCGTCATCATAGATAAGAAGGTGAATATGGTTTGAAGTGACTACATAGTTCAATATATGCAGGCCATATCTCTTTTTTGCTTGAAACAGCCAATAGAGCCAATTTTTGCGGTCTCTTGAAAATTTCAGGAGAAAATCTTTGTTGTGGCATCGATGGGTGATATGCCAGACAATTCCGGGGATGTAATAGAGTTTAGCACGAGCCATAATATCCTCCTTTTCTTAGATAGACGATTTTGCAGGTAAAAATTCTCATTTAAGGCAATTATCGGCAGGAAAATAGGCAATTACTTCATTGAAATCAACAAGTTAGAACAGCCAAACTAGAGAATAGCTGTATAAGGTAAACGGATCAGTCTTCTAATATTTAAAATAAAACACCTATCTAAAATATCGCGAAATTAATTATTATGCGCTATTTTTAGATTTCCCCGGAGAAAATTTTCGAATGCCGCTAAATATTACATTATGCGACATATTATCGACCCCACCATTTTTCGTGCGATAGGTTAATTTCTTACGGCAGCAGGTGGACATTGAGTAAAAATGTGAGGAATTTACTGCGAAGATTAAAAAGGAGAATCCAATCTTTTCTACCCTCGGAAATTGTATCAAGCATGACATTAATTAACACAAACAACCTGTGACAAAGAGGGAGGTCTGCTTTTCCGTTCAATTGACATCGCATCCCTACTGTGATAATAATTGCAATAGGCTTGACAGTGATTAAAAGAGCTTCAAGTGAGAACTTTTCTTTCATTCCATAAAAGGGGGTGAAGATGACTATCAAATGCTCAAAATGCAATTTTGAGAATCCTGACGATACTATTTATTGCGGCAAATGTTCTACGCCACTTAAACCTTTAGAGGAAATTTCTCCCACAAAAACTTTTGAGACGCCTGCGAAAGGATTAACAACAGGAACTACTTTTGCATCCAGGTATGATGTTGTTGAGGAGCTCGGAAAAGGAGGCATGGGCAGGGTCTATAAGGCTTTAGATAAGGAGATTAATGAAGAAGTTGCCATAAAGCTCTTGAAACCTGAAATCGCCTCTGATGAAAGTACTGTTGAGCGCTTCCGGAATGAGTTGAAATTTGCCCGCAAGATCTCTCACAAGAACGTGTGCCGGATGTATCACATCGCCAAGGAGGAAGGTACTCCATACATCACCATGGAGTATGTTCCGGGTGAAGATCTAAAAAGCCTGATAAAAAGGAAAGGGAAGTTAGCAGACGGGGAAGCAATATCAATAGCTAAGCAGGTGTGTGAAGGCTTGGCTGAGGCACATAGGCTGGGCGTTGTGCATCGGGATTTAAAACCTCAGAACATCATGATCGATAAAGAAGGCGATGCCAAGATCATGGATTTTGGGATTGCTCGGTCTGTTGAGGCACCAGGGGTGACAGTGACAGGTATGATGATCGGGACACCGGATTACATATCGCCCGAGCAAGCAGAGGGAGAGGAGGCAGATCAGCGATCGGATATTTATTCCTTGGGAGTGATTCTTTATGAAATGGTGACAGGGAGTGTTCCTTTTAAAGGAGACACTGCACTTAGTGTCGCATTAAAACACAAGTCCAAGCTACCTCCAGATCCGAAGAAGCTCAATCCTGAGCTTTCAGAGGACCTTAGCCGTTTGATATTGATATGCATGGAGAAGGATAGAGAGAGAAGGTATCAGACGGCCGCAGAGCTCCTGGCGGATTTAATCAATATTGAGGAAGGGATTCCCCTCGGGGAGAGAAAACTTCCAGCCAGGAGGAAGAGACTTCTGAAGGAAAAGCTCAAGATCAAATGGAAGAGCATTTTTCTGTATGGGGGAGTTCCTCTTCTGCTGGTTTTGCTTATTGCAGGTGCCATCTATCTGTATACAACTCGTGCTGCAACCATCGATTCCATTGCGGTCCTGCCGTTGGAGAACCTCACGGGTGACACGGAACAGGAGTATTTCGTCGATTGGATAACCGTTGAGTTGACTGGGAAGCTGGCCCGGGTTGGAACGCTCCGGGTGATTTCTTTCAGCTCAATGAGGCGGTACAAGGGAACGGATAAATCATTGCAGGAGATTGCTCAAGAGCTAAACGTGGATGCAGTTGTGACAGGAACGGTGCAGCAGGCAGGCGAAAATGTGAGCATTCGGGTGCAGTTGATAGATGTATTTCCTGAGGAGCAGAGCCTTTGGGAGGAGACATATGACCGGGTTTTGACCGATGTTTTGATGATGCACAGTGAAATAGCACGGACCATTGCCCAGGAGGTCAGGGCCAAACTGACACCACAGGCAGAGACAAGCCTTGCCAGTGCCCGCCAAGTTAATCCCGAAGCTCAGGAAGCCTATTTGAAGGGTAAATATCACATGAACCAAGGCACCCCAGAGGGATACCAAAAGGCCGTAGACTATCTCCACGAAGCAGTCGAGAAAGATCCGTCGGATCCCTTGGCGTATGCGGGGTTGGCGGCCGCTTACATCCAAATCGCTCATAGCCCTTTGGCTACAGAAGATTCCTTGCCGCGAGCAAAAGCCGCAGCACAAAGGGCATTGAGGCTGGATGATACGCAGGCCGAGACCCTTAACGCTTTCGGTTTTATCGCGGGATACTATGATTGGGAATGGGAGACTGCAGAAAAGGCCTTCCAACGTGCTATAGAAATCAATCCCAATTTAGCCATGGCTCATTATTGGTATTCGTGGCAGCTTATCCTGTTCGATCGTATGGATGAAGCCTTAGCGGAACACATAAGGGCCCAGGAGCTGGATCCACTAACACCTCTGCACACAGCCTGGCTTGGAGGATTGTACTGGATTTGGGGGCGATACGAAGAAGCGCTCGAGGAAATACATAAGGCGCTTGAACTGAGTCCCAATAGCTGGACCGTTTTATACGTTCTGGGACATATTTATACAGACATGGGAATGTATGAGGAGGCCATTGAGGTATTGCAAAAGGCAGCGGAGCGCTACCAAAACTTAGGATATCTCCTTGGATGCGCCTATGCGATGACTGGCAGGAGGGATGAGGCATTGAAAATACTGGCTGAATTGGAAAAAAGGGAACCTACCCCATTCGGTGCTTTGTGTCGAGCCGAATTGAATACAGCGCTTGGAAATAAGGATGAGGCATTCCGATGGCTGAGTTACGAGCGTCCCCATTGCTGGGTTCCTTGGATCAGAGTGCTTCCTCCATTTAAGCCCCTGCGGGACGATCCCCGCTTCAAGGATCTGCTGCACAAAATGAATGTGCCGCCGTTGGAATAATCAGCACATCCAACAGAAACGCTGGAAGGACAAAGCCATAGAGAATTACGAGAAATTCCTCTTCCTTTGGAAAGCCGCTGAGGCGGTGGATGAAAAAAGCGATTAGCTGAGTTGTGAAAACTGTCATAATGCATGATTAATAAGTTTACTGTTTCCTTATGTTGATTGAGGGATCCTGGGAAGCTTGAGTAACTTAGCAACTTTCCAGCCCTAAGGAGGGAAGAAAATGAGAAATAGAATCATTATTCCTTTTTTCTTTATTGTTTTTCTGGGCTTTCGATTTCAATCTATGGCCCAGTTCACTCCGGAGGAACTGGCAGAAAGAGAAAAATGGGAAGAATTTCTTGAAACAGCAAAAATTATCGGTCAGAAACAACAAAAAAGTCGAGAAGCAGTAACTGAACCTTGGGACCTGACCTTAGAAAAAAATGGGGTTACGAGAAAGGCCCTCTGGAAAAATGCAGAGGGCCGAATGAAGGGATCTATGGAGAACTGGAGATGGGAAATCGCGGCTTATCG
>JAUWJP010000067.1 GCA_030607635.1 Candidatus Aminicenantota bacterium | reverse complement strand
CATCAGGAAACCAGAAGCCGCCATCGTTTTTAGAAATAAAACTGTATTTTTTTCCCAGGGCATTTAAAATATCAACATAGATACTTATCCTTCCAGAGCTTCCAAACCTAAACTCCTTTTCAATTCTTAGATCAAGGTTGTGGTAAGGTTCAGCTCTTCTCGTTCCTGGCTTTTCCAGGAGAACCGTTGCTGGCTCGCTGTAAGCATTATTATCCTGGACCCAGGAAGCAGGGGGAATAATCGTAACGCTTCTGGGCAATGGCGTGCCGCTCATATAGGTGTAATAGCAGCTTGCAAACAAATCATAGGGAAGCTTATAAGTCCCCATAAGCTTCAGGACAAGAGGTCTATCAATGTCGAGGCTCGAATCTTCTGGAAGGTTAACCAGTAAAAAATTAGGATTGTCTGCTGCTCTTGAAAATCCCGAGCTAGCGTCGTAATTTAAGCCTATATTCCCCGTGGTTTTGCTGATGACCAAAGACCCGTTCAACTGCAAATTGTTTAACATTCTTTTTTGGAATGCTATCTCTAACGCCTGGTACTTTCTCTTTAACTCAGGAACATTTTTCACTTGATAGAAGAGGACCGGTGTGTTCGAAGATCTGTAATAAGCGCTGACTTGAGTATCGGGAAAATCATCAACTTCGGGGACAATCGTTTCAAAAGGTATCCACCAACCTTGCGTATCCTGGGTGATTGTATACCAGTCCTTATCAGAATCAGGGTCGTAGAGAACATTTTCAATAATGTTTAGTTTGGTTTTATGGATATAATTTATTCTGATTGAAAAATCTTTGAACAGCTCTTGGTGGAGCCCGATTGTAAGTTCATCTGTATAAGGAGGTTTTATATCTGGAGCTATCCTTTTTTTATAGTCCTCCTCGCTATACGACCGCAAGTCTTCAGGATAGAGGGTATAGGTATCGTCCACATCTACTAGGCCATCCATGTTTTCGTCGATCCAGTAGAATTGGTGAGAGCGGTGAGCATAAAAAGGGTTTAGAGCTCTGGGATAGTCCAGCATCAAATATTCAGTGTAACGAGAAAAGGAAGCTTTGAAGAGATATTTTCCATTTCCCAAGATGTCGAAGCTTAAGCCAAAGCGGGGCGACAAGGCATTCCAGACCACTATATTTTGCCATTCTGGTACTAGATTTGTGCTATAAGGATTCACCCCATAGAGTGGCTCGATTAATTCTTCGCCAATTTTTAAGGAAACCGGATTTCCGCTTTCTCCTTTCTGGATTGAAGGAAGCTTGGTACTACTCCGGTCGAATCTCAAACCTAAAAACAGGGTCAATCTTCTGCCAAAAGAGACTGAATCCTGAGCAAAAAGGCTTAACCTTGAGAGCTCGTTCTGGCTCGATCCTCCTTCTCCTTTTTCTGCAATGGAAAAAGAAACTTTTCCTTTATCGACTGGATTACCTGTTACCGGAGATACAGCCTGGCCGAAATAATTAGGGTCGAAATAATAAGGATTTCCATAAAAATAGTGCTGCAACAAGTTATCTGTTTTCCATGTAGTCCATTCTCCCGAAGCAAATTCATATTCTACTCCGCTCTTAAACTCATGATCTCCAAGAAAACCCTCTTGAAACCGAGTGAGATATGCTCCTGCCTGAAATCTTTTTTTCAGCTGAGTTTCGTTGAATCCAGCACTTCCCCAGAAATGTCCTGTTCCCTCATTGAAATATTGAGGATTGTCTCTCCATGTTCCATCTAGCCTCAAAGGAAGGCTGTGTTCAATATAGCCTGCTTTTATGTCTCCAAAAGTATTTTGATCAAAAATGTAGCTTAGCGTTCCTGATGCAGTTAAGTTTTTTTCATGATCCAAGATCTGCGTGGCTTCTTTTGGCAGATTCCAGCTTAGAGGAGATTCAGACGCTGATCGATAGCGATCAAAATAGTAAAACATTCCTGTTACTTTAAGCTGGGGAATAAACTGGCTTGTTAACTTGAGAAATCCCATTTTTTCGTTCCCATGCCAGCTGAATTTATTTTGGCTGTTACCCTGAGGGTCAGTCCAGGGAATAAAATCAGTAGTTCGAGATAAAAAGATAAAGCGTGCATTCGTGAAAAACCATAGCCTATCTTCCAGCAGTGCACCTCCTAAAGAAAAAGAGATGTCCCCCAAATATCTATCCAAGGGAGGGGGAGAAGCTCCTGTCTCACTTATTTCTTCTTCAGACCTCAAGGTGCTTCCCAATTGTTCATCTGCAAAATAGAGATTGATGTCCCCTCTGAATCTATTTCCACCTGATTTGGCAACCACATTGATGTATCCTCCTTCAGTGAATCTGACTTGTGCAGGATGGGCAGCGGTTTCTAATTCCACTTCCTCAATAATATCAAAATTTATATTGGTGAGGAGATGCATTCCAGAAGGATCGTTCATGATTATGCCATCAAGGGTATAGATGTTGGCCCGGACAGTGGAGCCGTGAACAATGGACGCTTTTTGATTGGGTACGCTATATGGAGTTACTCCAGCCGCAGAGTTGATAATCTCATGGAGGTTTCTAGCGAAAGGAATATTATTCAGGAGGTCTCTGTCTATGTTTACTGAAGTTTTTGTCGATTCTTCATCTAATGTTGGCGAAGGAATGTTGCTTGTGATTTCTTCTTCGATCAGAGTCGCTTCCAGGGTAATATCGAGGTTTACTGTCTTTCCAACCCTGACAATGATATCTTCTACGTTTACTGTTTTATATTCGGGCTTTTCTGCCATGATTTTGTAGATACCAGGAGGAAGACCAGGGAATCTGATAGCACCTGTCTTTGAGGAGAGATAAGTCCGAATTCCTAACATGGCTGGTGAAGAAACATAAATGAAGGCGTCCGGCAAAGGATTTCCTGCCTTGTCAGTTATCTTCCCTTTGATGGAGCCTGTTTGTCCTTGAGCAAAAGCTCTGGAGGCTATTCCTGTCGAGAGAGATAGAATCAACAGAAATATGAATATTTTCTTTCCCACTTTATATCTCCTTTATTTACCCGTCCTGTTAAACGGGATTTTTCTTTGATCTTTGGCATGGATTATCTTTTTTTTCTTTTTATTGATTCTCTAAAATAGTAAACTATGAAGTAAGAGTCAAGATATCAAGAACTAGAAAAGAGCCGAAAATTAAGATGAATAGCGCTAAACCCATAGCATATATATGGCATATAGAATATTTGTAGGGGCTTGATTTATCAAGCCCAACTTTTGTTGTAGAGCGGATTTTGCTTTTTATCACGGAAAAAGAAATGCTTATATCGATTGAGAATTTTTTGGCATAACTATTACGATAAGATTTTTATATGAATTCTATTATTATGTCTTGAATTTATTTGTGGTTCACTTTAACTTATTAGGTGAAAATCATACATATATTAAGGTAATAAAGGAGTGCTCTTGTGAAAAAGAAATTATCCATTTCTTTCCTTATAATAATAACTGTTTTCTTCCTTATTGGGGGTAAAAAGAAAGAAAAAAGCAAGGTTCCCCCCGGTTACAAAAAGTGGCTGGAAGAGGAAGTCGTTTATATCATGGCTCCAATTGAGAGAGAAGTTTTTCTTAAGCTTGAGACAGATAGAGAAAGAGACCTTTTCCAAGATGCTTTCTGGAAGCAAAGAGATCCTACTCAAGGCACATCCACAAATGAATTCAGGCAGGAACACTATCGGCGTATAAATTATGCCAACCATTTTTTTGGAAGGGGGGTACCAAAGCTAGGCTGGAGAACTGACAGGGGAAGGGTATACATCATTCTGGGCGCACCCAATGATATACAAAGGTTTGAGGGAAAGACTGTGGTTTACGGTACTGTAATATGGTTCTATCAGGGCCTTACAAAGTTCGGTCTTCCTCCGGGCTTTAACCTTGTTTTTTTTCAGGAAGGAGGCTTTGGAGAGTTTAAACTTTACAGTCCTCTCAAGGATGGCCCGCAGGCTTTGATGACATCTTATTGGGGAGACCCTCTAGATTATTTAATGGCCTATAACGAGCTGAGAGAGATGGAGCCAGAGTTGGCTCAGGTTTCTTTGTCTCTTATCCCTGGAGAAGGTGGCGCTACTTTTATAGGCCGGCCTTCCCTGTCTTCAGATTTATTAATACAGAGAGTTGAGACAACCGCCATTAGACAAATAGAGGAGAGATATGCCAAAAAGTTTCTAGAGTACAAGGATATCGTGGAAGTGGAATATTCGGCCAATTATATCGATAGTGATTCTCTGGTCAAAGTGATCAAAGACCGCTCAGGATTTTATTTTGTTCACTATGCCATTGAACTAGATAAGCTTTCTGTGGGCCAATACGAGAATAAATATTATGCCAACTTGAAACTTAACGGCACTGTCTCGAACCTGGAAGGGAAAAACATTTATCAATTTGAAAAAAACATTTCTCTTGATCTTGATGAAGAAAGAATAAAGAGCATATGGAGCCAGCCGCTGCTTATTCAGGATATGTTTCCTCTTATCCCCGGGAATTATAAACTATCCATCCTGGTTAAAAATGAAACATCCAAAGAATTTACTTCACTGGAGCGAAGCCTCGTCATTCCGCAGGATGAGGAAGCCCTCCAGATGACTTCGCTCATTTTAGGCTACAGGATTAAAAAGAGCATACCACAGCAAAACAGGTTGCGGCCGTTTCAAGCTGGAGAATACCAGATTTATTTCCAGTCGAATAGAGTCTTTCTCAAGAAGGACAATTTGATCATAGTTTTTCAGATTCATGGTCTTAGCGGGGAATTGAGAGAGAAAGGAGAGGTCAAATTTACCTTCCTTAAAGGCGGAGAAGAATTTCTTTCTAAAAATAGAAAAGTCGCAGAATACCAAGACTTGCCAAATATCCTGGAGCAGTTTGATCTTAGCCAATTCCCTCCAGCTCACTACAGGGTTCAAGTTTCTCTTTTTGTTGATGGGCAGGAAGTCCTTTTTGATAGCGAGGAGTTTGATATAACTCATCTTGAGGCCATAGCGCGTCCCTGGGTTTATTCCAAAATCTCGCCTGATACCCAAGATCCTCTCCATTTTTATTTAATAGGCACCCAGCTTTTCAACAGCGGCAAGATAGCCGAGGCTCGGGTCAATCTGGAGAAAGCGTTCCAGAAAAAGCCAGATTCAGTTGATTTTGCTTTAAACTTGGCCCAGGCTTACATGATCTTGAACGAATACAAAAAAGTTGAATCTTTGCTGTTTCCTTTTATAAACCAGCCTCAGTCGCCAAAATACGAGGTGTTTTTTATGATGGGCAAAGCCTACCAGATTTTGGGAGAGTTAAGCAAAGCAATCGAGGTCCTTGATAAAGCCATCTCTCGTTATGGAATAAATATCAATTTATTAAATACCATTGGCGAGTGCTATTTCCAATTGGGTGAGCCGGACGAAGCCCTGGCAGCTTGGCAAAAATCACTGGAGATAAACCAGAATCAGCCTCAAATCAAGAAGAGTGTTGAGGCTTTAAAGGAGAAAAAATGAGTCATTCATTAAATTTAGAGAAAAAATCCAAAACAATCCCCTTGGTCCTTTGTTTCCTTCTTCTCTCCAGTTCCTTTCTCGTTTTCTTTTCTTCTTCCTGTCGCCTTTATAATTTAGAGCGCAAGTTAGATCCTGTTAATGCTGATTTTATCTCCAAGGTCAGGTATATCATTACCAGAAAAGAGAGAAAAATTTTTCTCGAGCTTCCCCTCTCGGAAAAGGAACAGTTTATAGAAAAATTCTGGGAGCGTCGCGATCCTGATCCAGATACCGAAGAGAACGAGTTTAAAATGGAGTATTTCAACCGTATAGAAGAAGCAACTAAACTTTTTGCAAGTGAAGCAAAACCAGGATGGGTGACTGACAGGGGAAGAATCTACGTCCTTTTCGGTCCGCCCACGGATAGAATAAGATATCCTATGGGAGGAGATCCCTACAGCCGCTGTCGGGAGATCTGGTACTACGGAGTTTTCCCGGTCGTCTTTATTGATTCAACCTGCACAGGGCTCTATTCGCTGGTTACCTACGACCTCTCAAATATTCGTCAGCTTAACCTGATGTATATGCATGAGCTCACCAAAGCCCAGGCAAGAGCCCAGGTGACTTTTGGAAAGGAAAAGAGATTTTTTGATTTCAAATGGAGGGTAAAGAAAGATGTTGTCGAAGAAGACAGAGTCGAAGGCACAATCACCATAGAGATACCATACGGAAATATCTGGTATAAGTCTGAAGGTGATATGCTGGAGACTGTGCTTGAAGTTCGCCTGGAGCTGAAGGATTCTGAGGGTAGCCTCATCTGGGAATATGAAGAGGCCTTTGAAATCGCAATTAAAGAAGACGAGCTTAGAGAAAAGCAAAACAAAATGTACGAAATGGAAATCCCTTTAATCCTGGAAAAGGACTTAGAGAGGCTTCGTCAGGGAAAGAATCTGCTTCATGCTCTCATCATAAACAGAACCGGTGGCGAAGAATTGAAAAAGGTCATGGAATTCCGCTTATAGCCTTGAGCCAAGATCATATTCAAAATTATTATTTTTGTTTATCTCAGCTACTATCAAGTCTCAAATTGATTTGTCCAGTCTAGCTAATCATACAAGCCTAGCTTCTTCGTGTTGAATTTTAGGAGAATATAAAATAAAATAAGGTTTCCGAGGATTTAAGGAAAATCGTTAAGAAATTATAAACGAAAAAGTCTAATAATTAAAGAAGCATGATAATATTCTTAACTTTTCAGGGAGGAATTGATGAGAAGCAAAAATGCTTTAATTATATTTCTCGTTTCTGTTCTATGCTTTAGTCTCTCTCTCAATCTTTCCGCTCAGCAAGGACGTGGAAAGGGAAGGCTTCGGGGACAAGTTCAAGATGAAGTTGGCAATCCAATAGAAGGAGCGAAGATTGTTGCCCAGCATCTTCGGTATAAAACCACCTTTACCTCGGAATCCGATAAGAAGGGAAACTGGGCTGTAGCCGGGCTGGGAACAGGACATTTCCGCGTTACCGCATCCAAAGAAGGATATGGAGCTGTCTACCACGAGATGAGCGTCAGCCAATTTTCAAAAAAGAATCCTCCTCTTAGTTTTACCTAGAGGAAGATCCAGGTGACTGAGATGAATATGCCAGCCATCGAGGATGAAGGGTCGGTAGTGCTTTTCGAGGAGGGAAACGAGCTTTTTGATCAGGAAAAGTATGCTGAGGCTGCCGCAAAATTTGAGGAATTTGTCAGGAAGAACCCACCGTTTATCAAATGTACATCAATATCGGCAATTGCTATAAAGAAATGGGTGAGTATGATAAAGCCATTGAGATCTACACTAAGATTTTAGAGAAGGTAAAAGAAGAGAAAGAGTCCATCGGAGGTGATGAAACCGCCGCCAGAGCTCTGGCAGGTATGGGAGAAGCCTATTTTAAGCAGGGCAACCTGGAGAAAGCGAGCGAATATTTCAGGCAGGCTATAGATGGTTTCCCGGAAGATGAAACTCTGGCTTTTAATGTGGGAGAAATATTCTTCAAACAAGGAGAGACAGACAAGGCGATTGAATATTTCCTGCTCGCTGTTAAAATCAATGAAAGCTGGGCTCCTCCTCATAGGCAGGTCGGCTATGCTTATTTGAACAAAGGCAAGTACAGGCTTGCTGTCGATAGCTTAAAGAAATTTGTAGAATTAGCTCCTGACGATCCGCAGACTGAGAATATTAAGAATCTAATTCCTAAGCTGGAAGAATTGATCAAGGATAATTAAGGATTCATTATGAAATTTTTACTTTTTTATCTCAACAATATCTAATTTTCGGAGTCTTTTTTGGGAGATATTATCACGAACCGAAAAATAGACTTCGTTTTTCCCTATATTCAAAGGAACGAAAAAGCTTTGCCTGATAGTGTATTTTTCTGAGAAATTTTTCTTAAGATTTTTGCTGGAAATATGCTTGCTTATCACCTTATTTTCCCGGTAAGAGCTTTTTTCTCCGACGAACTTGACCTCTATACTTAATTCTAAGTGATAATCCCATCCATCATCTTTTTTCTGATAT
>JAUWJP010000113.1 GCA_030607635.1 Candidatus Aminicenantota bacterium | reverse complement strand
TGGCTTCTCTGCTGATGGTCCCTTGCCGGACAAGTGAATTGATATAACTTGCCTTTGGTATGATCAGTCCATATTTGCTTGTTGGTCCTATGCTCATTGTGACACAGATTCTATCATTATTACCTAACTAAATGTGTCACTAAGGTTGCTGAACCAGTACATGGAGATCAGGGAAAATTAACTTATAAAAGTTTTAAAGGTCTGACCCCCGTTTGCTGGCCCAGTTTAATTTTAACTCTTAAATAAAAAAGATGAAAGAGAACTATCAAATAGCTTATCACAACCAGGGAATATCCTGTGTAAAAGCGAAAAACATCTTTCCCCAATACTTCCCTAAGGCTTCCTCCAATTATCATAAGATTTGCTATTAATAAATACTTCAGGACTTTGGGAAATTTACCAATGTAATTTTTCAGAAAAACGATAGCCAGAATGGAGTAAAGGTAATTATAATACCAGGCTAAAGGAGAGAAAAGCGGAATTAAGACAAATAAGAACGAATACTCAAGAACTTCAGGCTTCTTCAGATTCTCTCTCTTTCCCAATATCATCATCCACAAAAAAGAAAAAGCAATAAGGAGGCCGGAGCAAATAATGAATATAAATGCTAGTTCTCTACTCTCATCAGGCACTATTTTTAAAAAAAAGGCAAAGATAGAAGCATTATCATAGTGATCAAGAAGGCCAGGAGTAGACTGAGATAAAGTTTTCTGCCACGCTTTTAAAATAGTTATATTCCCCCTTAAACCATAAAAAACTACGGGTAAAATAAGCCCAAGCAAAACCGTTCCAAGTCCTGAAGCTATCAACTTAAACCTTTTTTTTAGGATGAAATAGGGCAAAAAAACCAATCCGTAAGGCTTGAAAATTAAAGAGAAACCCAATAACAGGCCTCCCTTTACATCATTCTTTTTAAGCGAGGCTTTAATCATCATTATCAACAGGAAAAAAATAAAAATATTTACCTGCCCCAGCTCTATTTCTCGGCCAAAAAATTTGATCAGGGCGAGAAAGGAGAAGATAAGGACTAATCCTTTTTTCTTCTGCTTTGAGGGAAGAATATTATAAGATATGATCAGACTGAGGAATAAAAAGATAAGCTCTGATAAATACCATATGAATTTAGCTAACTCATAGGGTAAAAAAGTAATTATAGCAAAAAACACTGCCGAAGCAGGAGAATACTTATTCTGAAGATGACCGTCTGAGATCCGGTAGAGGGCTTCACCCTTAATAATTCTTTTCGCACCCTGATAGCAAACACCGAAATCTGCCATATCTTTTTTCACAAAATATTGATAAACGAGAGAGAAAAATAAAAAAACGAGAATGAGGAGGAGAATATTCCTTGTTTTATTCGTCATCTTGAGGGCTGAAAATTCTTTTTTTGGCATTCTGGATTTGTTAAAAATATAGGATTATTTTTTCCCTGTCAACAAACCGGGGGTCAGACTTACAAAACTTGAATTATTTCAGCAAATTGTGGAACGTCCCTCACATTCTTAAAAACTCAAGTTTTGCAAGTCTGACCCCATGCGTTAAATTGACAAGGGAAAGCCTTTCTGTTACAAAATACTTAAATGTATAAATTGCTGATTCGAAAAATTTTCGGTACTAAAAACAAAAGAGATCTGAAAAAGCTCCAACCCTATGCCGCTGCTATAAACGAGCTCGAGCCTCAGATACAAAAACTAAGCGACGGTCAGCTTCGGGCGAAAACAGCAGAATTTAAAGAAAAATTAGGGCAAGGAGCGACTCTTGATGACTTTCTCATCGAAGCTTTTGCAGTCGTCCGCGAAGTCGGTAAAAGGACCATCAATATGCGTCAGTTTGATGTTCAGCTTATGGGCGGCGTTGTTCTTCACCAGGGGAAAATAGCTGAGATGAAGACAGGGGAAGGAAAGACTCTGGTTGCTACGCTTCCTGCCTATCTGAACGCGCTGGAAGGAAATGGCGTTCATATCGTCACGGTGAACGATTATCTGGCCAAAAGAGACACAGAGTGGATGGGCCCAATCTTTAATTTTCTCGGTCTTGAAGTAGGAACGATTCAGCATGATATGGATGAATTTGAAAGACAGGAGGCCTACCGAAAAGATATCACCTACGGAACCAATAATGAATTCGGGTTTGACTACTTGCGGGATAATATGAAATTTCGTCTTTCTGACCTCGTCCAGAGAAAACTCAACTATGGCATCGTGGACGAAGTGGACAGCATTCTCATTGATGAAGCCCGGACTCCCCTCATCATATCGGGTCCTACAGAAGAGGCGACTTCTCTTTATTACCGTATGGACAGTTTCATCCGCCGTCTTCGCAATAACCAACATTATCAGGTAGAGGAAAAAACAAGAACCTCCACTCTAACAGAAGACGGTGTGGCTGAGGCAGAAAAATTTCTCAAAGTTCCTAACCTGTATGACCTAGCTCACATGGACTTGGTCCATCATATAAACCAAGCATTAAAAGCGCATCACCTGTTCAAAAAGGATGTGGATTACATGGTCAAGGACGGAAAAGTGATAATCGTGGATGAATTCACGGGTCGTCTGATGCCAGGACGACGTTACAGCGATGGTCTGCACCAAGCCCTTGAGGCCAAAGAAAGGGTGCGCATAGAGGAAGAATATCAAACTTTGGCCTCCGTTACTTTTCAGAATTATTTTCGGTTGTATGACAAACTGGCTGGTATGACTGGCACGGCAGTAACAGAAGCCACAGAATTCCTGTCCATCTATAAGCTAGATGTGGTGGAAATCCCCACCAATAAACCTCTTCTCCGTTATGAGTACCAGGATGTGATATATCGAACTAAAAGTGAAAAATGGGATGCTGTTGTTGAAGAAATCATCGAGAACAACAAAAAAGGTCGGCCTGTACTGGTAGGCACAATTTCCATTGAAAATTCAGAACATCTGAGCTCACTCCTGAGAAAAGGAGGAATAAAGCATGACGTCTTAAACGCAAAGTATCATGAGATGGAAGCTCAGATCATTGCTCAGACGGGAAGCATGGGAGCAGTAACGATCGCCACCAACATGGCAGGCCGAGGTGTGGACATCCTCCTGGGAGGAAGTCCAGATTATTTAGCTTCAGAGAATCTAAGGAAAAAAGGAATTGATCCCACAAAAGCCTCTCAGGAGGAATGGGAAAGAGCCCTGGCAGAAGTGAGTGATATCGTTCAACAAGAACATGAAAAAGTCGTTGATTTAACCGGGCTCCATATTATTGGCACCGAACGACATGAAGCCAGAAGAATCGATAATCAGCTTAGAGGAAGATCCGGAAGGCAGGGAGATCCCGGGTCCTCTCGCTTTTATCTATCTCTGGAGGATGACCTGATGCGCATATTCGGCAGCGACAGAATATCAGGTTTGATGTCCAAGATTGGCATGGCAGAGGGAGTTCCCATCGAACACAAAATGGTGAGCAGAGCCATCGAAAGAGCCCAAAAGCAAGTGGAAGGGCAGAATTTTTCCATACGAAAGCACCTCCTGGAATACGACGATGTGATGAACAAACAGCGAGCGAGCATCTACAACCAGAGAAAAGATATCCTTCACGGAAAAAACATGAAGGAATTTATCCAGGGATTGATTGTCACCCTTGTCGAATGGATTATGGATAATCATACGAATAAGGACAAGCCCCCCGAAGATTGGGACGTAGAAGGCTTTAGGAATGCAATTGCCAGCCAATTTGGTCTGAACATTGAGGAATTAAACATAGATTGGGATACAATAAATCATCAGGAATTAATAGATAAAATTTCCAAGGCTCTAAAAGATGTCTATAAGGAGAAAGATGATATCATGGGCGAAGCCCGCATGAGGGAATTTGAGAGAATCATCACGCTTCAGATCTTAGATTCCCAGTGGAAGGATCATCTGTTAGCTATGGATTATCTAAAGGAAGGGATTGGCCTTCGAGGCTATGCTCAAAAAGATCCTTTAATTGAATACAAAAAAGAAAGTTACGATATGTTTCAGGCAATGATGGATAGAATTGAAGAAGAATCCATCCGTTATCTTTTCCTTCTCCAGCCTGTAAAAGAAGAAGAACTACCAGAAAGAAAGGAACAACCTTTGTACTACCAGCGTCCTCAAGGCTCCCAAGCCGCAAGAGTCAAGCAAGCAAGCAAGATCCTTAATTCCAAAAAAGAGGAAAAAGAAAAAATGAGGTGGAAAAAATGTTAAATCAAAAAATGAAAGAAGGACTGACTTTTGACGATGTGCTTGTTCTCCCTGCAAAGTCTCGTACGATTCCCGCTCATGCTGATACAAAAACAAAGTTCAGTCGGAACATCAACCTCTCCATCCCAATCGTCAGCTCAGCCATGGATACTGTCACAGAATCAAAAATGGCAATCGCCTTAGCTCAGCAAGGAGGGCTAGGAGTCATCCACAGGAACATGCCCGCGGATAAACAGGCAGAAGAAGTGGACAAAGTCAAGCGCCACGAAAGTGGAATGATTGTTGATCCTATCACGATGAGACCTCATAACAAAATATTTGAAGCCAAGGAAGTTATGAAAAAATATAAAATCTCGGGGCTTCCTATAACTGATGAAAAAAATAAACTGGTAGGTATTTTAACCAACCGAGATATCAGGTTTGAAACACGCCTCAACCTGTCCATAGAAAAAGCCATGACCAAGGATTTAGTAACCGTGCCGTTAGGGACATCTCTTGAAGAAGCGGAGAAACTCTTCCATAAACACAAAATCGAAAAGATCATGATGGTGGATAAAAATTTTTCCCTTAAAGGATTGATCACCTACAAAGATATCCTCAAGAGAATTCAGTACCCTAATGCTTCAAAAGATAAATTTGGCCGCTTAAGGGTTGGCGCTGCCGTAGGCGTGGCAGCTGAAACCCTGGAAAGAGCCAAGGCTTTAATCGAGGCAAAGCTTGATGTACTGGTTGTAGATACAGCCCACGGGCATTCCAAGAGAGTTATGGATACGATAAAAATGCTTAAAAAGGAATTCCCTAAACAAGAGCTTGTAGCCGGAAATATCGGCACAACAGAAGCTGCCAAAGAGCTCCTTGAACTTGGAGTGGACGCAGTAAAGGTTGGAGTTGGCCCAGGCTCTATTTGCACAACCAGAGTTGTCACGGGGGCTGGAATTCCTCAGATCACAGCCATAGCTGATGTCTACAAAGTAGCAGAGGCGAAGAATATCCCAATTATCGCTGATGGAGGCGTAAAGTTTTCAGGGGATATCACCAAAGCTATTGTTGCCGGTGCAAGTTCAGTCATGCTCGGCAACGTCCTCGCCGGAACGGAAGAATCTCCTGGGGAAGTGGTGATCTATCAAGGCCGCTCTTACAAGACCTATCGCGGTATGGGGTCAATAGAAGCCATGAAGGAAGGAAGCCGGGATAGATATTCTCAGGATCTGACTTCAAGCGAAACCAAAATCGCCCCAGAAGGAATAGAGGGCAGGGTGCCCTATAAAGGCAGCAGTGCTCATATCATTCAAATGATGGTTGAAGGACTTAAGGCTGGGATGGGATATGCGGGCTGCAAAACCATTCAAGAACTCAAAAGAAAGGCAAAATTTATAAAAATTACAGGAGCCGGAGTCAGGGAAAGCCATGTCCATGATGTTATCATCACCAAAGAAGCACCCAACTACAGCTTGGATTAAGATTGCTCTTTCTCTTTCCACACTCCTGGGAGTCATTTTTGCCACCCTACTCCATGTTCCGTCGGTCATTAATAATATCCTGATTAGCTTTATTGCAGGGATACTCCTCTATATTATCGTCAAAGAATTTTTACCTGAGAAAAAGAAAGGTCAGCCTTTATTATTTATCGTCGGTATGGCCCTGTTCTTTGTTTTCTACCTATTCATTATTCTAGCTAGAAAATAGGAGGGAATATGAAAAAATGGAAATGTTCAGTATGCGGCTACATATACGATGAGGTCAAGGAAGGTGTTCCCTTCGATAAGCTTCCGGAGGACTGGACGTGCCCCCAATGCGGAGCTCC
>JAUWJP010000168.1 GCA_030607635.1 Candidatus Aminicenantota bacterium | reverse complement strand
GTCATCCTATCCTTGACTACTGGAGGGATTGAATAAACCTGAAAGTTGAATCTTGAAGCCGATTTTCGGAGAAGTGAAATATCTCCTTCACGATTTTTTCCAAAGCGAAAATTTTCTCCGACAATAACTACCTTTGCTTTAAGGGTATTTACAACGATCTTTTGTATAAAATCCTGACCGGAAAGGCTTGAAAATTTCTCATCGAAAGTCACGATTAAAACAGCCTTAATACCAATTTTTTTTATCTCTCTCACTCTCTGATCAAGTGTTTGAATCATTTTTATTATTTTTTCCCCCAGGATTTTTTCTGGATGAGGAGAAAATGTCAGGACCAGAGAGGGGAGAGCATGATTTTTGGCTTTTTCTTCAAGTAGTTGCAGAATTTTTTGATGTCCTAAATGAATGCCATCAAAATTTCCTATGGCCAAAATTGATTCGCTGGAAAAGGATGGGTATTTTTCAAAGCCTTTTATAACTTGCATGAGATTACAACTTGATTAAATCTAATTTCTCCATGTAGGCCGTCCTGAGTTGGTAAAGACAAGCATCTAAGAATTTTTCCTCTTCAGGCTTGAGATTTCCTTTTGTCGTCTTTTTCAGAAGCTCGAGTAAATCAATCGATCTCTTGGCCAGTTCCAGGTTTTTTTCCTCTTTGTTGGTTAAGGGATCTTTGGCCAGGCCCAGCTTTATTACAGCCTGAGTGTAAAAAGGAAGAACGAGAGAGCTGAAATCGAGGGGAGGAATGATTTCTTGTATCTCCTCAGGTTTTTTCTTTTTTGTTTGTTTGCTTTTGCTTTTTTCTTTTTCTGGCATTTTCTTTCCTATCTCAAAAAAATCCTTCAGAAACTTGTGGGATTGAAATTTTTTCTGGTTTAAAATATTTTTAATGAATTGGTATATAATTCTATGATATTCCATGGAATAATTCAATGGGGAAGAGAAATGAGAGATACTAAGAATGCAGGAAAAAAATTTGAGCAATTGGTCGAAATCCTGGACAATCTCAGGAGTGAAAAAGGATGTCCCTGGGATAGGGAACAGGATGAAAAATCTATTGCTAATTATTTTTTAGAAGAAGTCTACGAGGCTGTAGATGCAATCAGTGCTGGTGATGCCAAGTCATTGGCCGAGGAATTGGGGGATGTTATCATGGAGGTTGTTTTTTTAGCCCGCATTTTCAAAGAAAAAGAAAAATTTTCAATTTCTGATGTTTTGGAAGGAATCAACCAGAAAATGATCCGTCGACACCCCCATGTATTTGCTCAAAAGCGCATCAGGACTTCAGAGAAAGTTATCGATGAGTGGTATCGACAGAAAAAAGAAGAGAAAGCAAGACAATCAATCTTGGATGGATTGGCTAAATGTTCCCCTTCCCTTATTGAAGCATTCCAAATCGGATTTCGTGCTTCGTCTTATGGATTTGACTGGAATCAGCCTTTAGATGCTCTTAAAAAGGCAAAGGAAGAGATATCTGAGTTAGAAAAGGCTTTAGAAGAGAAAAAAGAGGATGAAATATTCCGTGAAATAGGAGATGTTTTCTTTTCGATGGCCAATGTCTCCCGCCTTCTTGGGATAAATCCGGAGATTGCTCTAAGACAGGCCAATAAAAAATTTATAAAAAGATTTAAATTCATAGAGAAGAAATTAGAAGAGAAGGGAAAAAAACTTAGTGAAGTAGCCCTGGAGGAGATGGATGAGATATGGGAAAAATCTAAGGATAAGATCAAATAATCCGTTCGCCCCTTTTTCTCAGGTTTGATAAATCGAGCGCCTGCAATTTATTTATAAGATCAGGTTATTTATAAAATTTAAAAGGTGGGCTTGATGAATCAAGCCCCTACAGAATAAATCTATAATTTTAAAGGTGGGTTTGATATATTAAGCGCCTGCAATTTATTTATATTGTGTACATGTATGATTTATCAAACACACATTTTTTTCATACAATTAAATGGATGGAATTGATGAATCAAGCCCCTATAAAATAATTCCCTACGATTTTGATTCTGATTTTCGCAGGAGGAGGCTTGATTTGATGAATTCATCGATATCGCCGTCCAAAACCCTGTCCACATCCCCTATTTCGACTTTTGTCCGGACGTCCTTTATCATCCGGTAGGGGTGGAGCACGTAGGACCTAATTTGGTTTCCCCAGGCAATATCTGATTTTGCATCCTCCAATTTTTCTATCTTTTCACGCTTTGCCTTCTTCTCCAGCTCGTAAAGCCTGGATTTTAGAACCTTCATCGCACTGGCTTTGTTTTTGTGCTGGGACCTTTCATTCTGACATTGAACGACAATGCCTGTGGGAATGTGGGTTATTCTTACTGCAGAGTCGGTGACATTGACGTGCTGTCCTCCTGATCCCGAAGAGCGATAAGTATCAATCCGTAATTCTTCAGGATCTATTTCAATCTCTATGTCTTCTTCGACCTCAGGATAAACGAAGACAGCAGCAAAGGAGGTGTGTCGTTTTTTGTTGGCATCAAAAGGTGATATTCTGACGAGGCGATGGACTCCTGAATCATGGCTTAATTTGCCGTAGGCATAATCTCCCTCTATTCGAACCGTAACACTTTTCAGTCCAGCTTCTTCTCCAGGAAGAGAGTCAATGATTTCAACTTTGAAGCCTTTTCTCTCGGCGTATCTGAGGTACATCCGGAGAAGCATCTGAGTCCAGTCCTGGGATTCGGTGCCTCCTGCTCCAGGGTGGATGGTGAGTATGGCGTTTCGAGCATCATCTTCCTCGAAAAAAAGCATTTGGAGCTCTGCCTCTGCCAGATCTTTTTCAAAAAAAGCCAGGCTTTCCCCAATCTCATCGTCAACACTTTCCCCTTCTTCAGACAGCTCCATCAAAACTTCAAGCTCTTCTTTTTTCCCATAGAGCCTGGAGAAAAGTTTGGCCTCTTTCTCTAATATTTTTTTTTCTTTCTGGAGTGATTGGGATTTATTCTTGTTTTCCCAGGTAGAGGAATCGGAGAGCTCTTTGTTTATGGCTTCGATCTTGGCCTTTTTTTGGCTAAGGTCAAAGAAAACCCCTTAGTTCTTCAAATTTAGAAAATTGTTCCTTGATCTTCGCCAGGAGCTCAGTGTGACTTGCTTTTGAAACGAAACTTTTTTCTTTCATCTTTTCTCTTCGCCAAAATCAGAATAAGGAACATCGCCGTTAAAGTCAAGCTTGCCCTGGGAAGAATATCACCGAATTTTGTATAAAAGGTGAGTTTTTGGGAAGGAGTGATGTTTCCGTTAAGATACGTCTGGGTCATCAGTTCAGACTTGGATAGGATGCGGCCAAAAGGATCAATGATTCCGCTTATGCCTGTTGTGGCTGCTCTAAGAAGATATCTCCTGTTTTCCACGGCTCTTAAAACAGAAATCGAGAAATGCTGGTATGGAGCTGCACTTTTTCCGTACCAGCCATCATTGGTGACGGTGACCAGAAAGCTTGCCCCTTTTTTCACAAATTTCCTCACAAGGTCAGGAAAGATGATTTCATAGCATATCGGGGAGCCAAATTTTGTATTTTCGAATTGGTGCAGAGAGTATTGAGTTCCGGGAGTGACATCTCCGATGGCATGGGTCATTTTTTCTATAAAGAAAAAGATTCTTTTGTAAGGTGTGTATTCCCCGAAGGGGACAAGATGCATTTTATAGTAACGACTCATGGACAGATCCGGACTGAGACATAAGGCTGTGTTGTGGTACTGGATATTTCCTTGGGTGCTAGTTTTTTCATTTGTGCCGAGGAGAAGAGTGCATCTTGTTCCTTGAACAAATTGATAGAGCCTTCCTTTAAAAGCCAGATAAAGATCTTCGGAACAGCTGAAACAAAGAGGAACAGAGAATTCAGGCCAGATAATAAGGCGAGATCCCTTCTCATAAGCCTGTCGGCTCAGTTCAAGGTGTCGGCTAAAGAGATCCCAGGTCTCCTGGCGGGATATCCTATCCCAGTAGATATCAGAAGATACATTTCCCTGGATGACAGAAGCGGTAAAGGAGCTTTCTGTGGTAGGGATTTTTTTCAAGCTTAGAAAGCCGCCTAAATGGATAAGAAGCACTAAAGCTAGTCCTATGAAAAAAGGGGCTTTTTCTTTGTATTTCATGGAGTAGAGAAACAGGCTTTGGAAGAGAACGAGCACAAAAGAAAGTCCATAAACTCCGGTAATCGAAGCAAGCTGGATGAAGTAGATGTTTGAATACTGGCTTGAGCCGAGGAGTCCCCAGGGAAAGCCTGTGAAGAAATAGGTAAGGGCGTATTCAAAAGAAATCCAGAGAAAAGGCAAGAGGAGAAATGATAATCTTGGAAAGGACCGATAGATTTTCGTCCAAAGGAGACAGAAGAAAGCCCAGAAAAGGGCCAGAAAAAGGACAAGGATGATATAAATTAAAAGGCTAACTCCAATTGATAGATTACCATAATGAGCCGGGACAAAAGGAATCCAGTAGATCAGGACAGCATAGTATGAAAATCCAGCGGCAAGTCCCAGAAGAAAGGACTGCTTGGGAGTTTTTTTT
>JAUWJP010000094.1 GCA_030607635.1 Candidatus Aminicenantota bacterium | reverse complement strand
TGAATCTGCTTTTTTTGTATATTGCGGTGTGGCTTTCTATCTCCAGAGCCCGCCAGGAATCAAAAAAAATGGGGCCTGGCCCCAAAAAACAATCGGCATAATTTATGAATAAATCAGGTTAATTATTTGATGGACATTACAAAATGGGTTCCTAAGGAAGGCTAGATCTTTAAAAAAAAAGCTGGCTGTCGAGGCGCCAAGGTTTGGAAAAGGAAGCGGGGCTAAGGAGGATCCTCTCCAGCCAGCAGATTCATATATATTATAAGTACGGTTTACTGAAATGTCAATATTCGGCGGCATTTAAATAAAAAATTATTTAAAATCGACATCACCTTAAGGTCAAAAAAATTGCTTTCACGAGAAAAATAAGATAAATTAAACAAAGAATTGCCAAGGAGTAATACCTATGTCAAAGAAAAATATCACATTCGTAATAGCCTCGCTTTTCGCTTTCTCCATCCTCCTCTCCCCTAACTTGGCAGAAGCAGATCTCCTCATCAAAAAAAACAAACTCACGGAATCCACCGTCATGGGCCAGATCCAACCTGCAAAAGTTGAAGAAGGAAAAACATGGATAGCAAAAAACAAAATGAGGGAAGATATAGCAGAAAGTTCAATTATCGTCAGGCTCGATCTTAATAAAATCTATACAATTGACCATTCCAAAAAAACATATTCTGAAATCAATTTGCCCGTCGAAATTGATAAAGTTTTCCCTCCCGAGGCAAAACAAATGATGGAGGTAATGCAAATAAAATCCTCATCAATTAAAGAAACAGCTGAAACCCAAACCATAAGAGGCTGGTTGTGTCAAAAATTTTTAGTCGAAGTGGAAATTTCCATGATGGAGATGAACCTGCCGATGAAGATGGAAATCTGGACTTCACGGGGTTTAGGAATTGATTTAAACGCCTATAAAAAACTCTCTGGTGCAATCCTCTCTCTAAATCCGTTCACAAAGAATCTTTCTGAAGAATTTGAAAAAATAGAAGGCTATCCGGTGCTTACAATATCCTCGATGAACATGATGGGGACAGAGACAAAAGAGCGGGAAGAAGTGGTATCAATCGAAAAAAAAGATATACCGGCCAAAACTTTTAACCTTCCCAAAGGGTATGAAAAAATACCTTATAATCCTTTCGAATAGAAAAGAGAGCCAGCAGGGGGATTCGAACCCCCGACCTACTGATTACGAATCAGAAGTCCGCTCCAATTTTCTCCTCTGTTATATAGGGTAGTCAGTAATAATCCTTTAGTCATTCTTTCTTACAGAGCCACCTTTGTTGGCCAGGGATTTTGCTTTGAATTGCCCCACAACTTACTGATGTAATCTAATGAGAACAGGTCCTCAAGCACATGCAGCCAATAAGTGCCTTTATCAGAAAGGACTATCTGACCCGCATCATCATTTAAGAATCCAAGGAGTGACAACAGTTTTACATATCTCCCGTAGATATTGTCAAAATCCTTTCCAAATCTTTTCTTGAAATCTTTTTTCATGAACCTTGTCTCATATGTCCTCCAGTACAACCAACCCGCCATCTGCATATTTTCTGATAAATCAAGCGATACCGCTATTGGCATCCTTCCATCTTCAAGGGCATTTATATACTCAGCCACATGGAATGTATTGAGATAGAAAACATCCTTCAGGTAAGAGCCTCCACTCGCACCAAGACCGATGTAGAGAGGCACTGTCACAGAACAGTACTTAGGAACGCCTGGCTTGGTAAAGGCCCAAACAGAAGTTCTTCGAAAACCTGCACCATAAAAGATTCCTTCCAAGATGCCAAGCATCTTTCTTCTCTTTAAGAGGCTGGAAATTTTGTAGTTGTTGTCATTAGCCGTTTCTCCCATTCGGGTGTAAGGGAAGATGAACAGAGGGTAAGCGGCGATTTGGTCAACACCCATCTCAACCAGGGCATGACCGGCTTGCTCGACCTCACTATAGGTCTGATTGGGTAAGGCAAAAATGAAGTCTACATTAATACATTTGAAGTCTTTACTGACAGCTCGTTCGACAACTGCCTTCACTCCTTCCGCAGTGTATGGTCTGTTTAGGAACTTAAGATGCCTATCTTGAAGGGCTTCCACTCCAGTGCTTAAATGATTTATGCCCATAGAGATGATGGTCTTGAGATTGTCTGAGCTCAGATGATTGGGATGGCTTTCCATGTGTATATCACACTGCATGTTAAAACTTTTAAAGATATGCTCCAGAATCTCTTCCAAACCGCTGTAAAGCATTGTTGTAGGAGTCCCACCACCAATATACAAGGAGGTTACAGGTTTATTGCCGACCAAGTTAGAATAGAAGTTAATCTCGCTTTTAATGGCCTTTGTGTACCTTTCTGCCAGATCAGGATGATAAATCTCTTTGTAATACGGGCAGTAAGGACATATTTGCTCACAGAAGGGGATATGAAGATAAACCCCTAATTCCTCAATGTTCTCGAATCTTCTCTCAAGAAAGGGAATCCTGCGTTCAAGTACAATACTTTTCTCTTTGGTTAATAATCGTCTTAGATTCGACCTGATGCAATCTTTAAGCATAAAATATTTTCCCCGTCAGACTCCCCTAGAATCCGATGTTATTTAACCGTGCAAGCGAAGCAATAAAATTAATGACAAGTTTTTTCGATATATTCCTTAAGCTCTAGCATAAATTTAATCGTCTCTTTTTTTGCCTTGTTAATATAAGCGCTTTTGAGAAGAGCCGATTTTAGTTTGCACTCTTGAAAATATTCAACCTTATAGCCTTCTTCCTCAAGCTTAATCTGATAATACCCTGTAGAAGACAGTATTTTAGGCATAAGGCCTGAGTTATACTTGTGTGATATCATCTCAAAGACAATCTTCTGCTCATCTAGTTTCAGAGTCTTCCGCCAAATAGATTCGTGTTTAAAGAATAATTTTTTAAAGGTATGACATGCCTCATACCAATTCTCTTCTTCTTGGAGAAGGACAATGGATTTCGCACCCGATTCAATATTGGCTAAGTGCTTAAAGTCATATAAGATGCTGATTAGACACTCAAGGTCAGTCTTTACTACAATACTCCCCCGGAATGAATAGTCGTTTTTATCTTTAATGAATTCATAATCCAATTCCTTTTTCTGACTACCGGTTAATATGATAGGCAAGCTCAACAATGTGACTATAATTCCTTTAGATAATTCTTTCATCTTAATTCTTCACATCACCATGGATGGAATGACTTCATGTATGGCAATAAACCTCTCTGCTTAAAAATATTTTAATGCATTTAAAATAGCTGATGGCTTTAATTTTAATGTCTGACCTATTTCGGCATAACTTAAATATCCGCAGTTCTGGCATAATTCAGAATCTCCGGGATACCTACAACATTTATACATCTCTCCTTTTTCGTAAACATAGCAGATATCTAAAGGTCGCTTCCAGTCATTATTTAATACTGATTTTATGCCTGTTCGTGAATTTAATATCTTATATTTCTTTTTATAATTTAATAACTTGAGTAAAATCTCATTTCTCTCATTGGGTTCTATGTATAAATCATCATATCCATAATAGGGCGTATGAAAATAAAAACAGATACCCCGTATTTGATTTATTTTATCTATATATTCACAAAACTCTTTTATTTCATTCTTGTTGTAACTGTTTATCGTGTAGTTTATGTAAAGAGAAGGATGCTGTGATTCCTTGATGTTTTTCATTATTCTGTTAAATGTTTTGCCACGCAAAAAATCATGAGTTTTTTGAAGCCCATCCACACTAATGAACACAGTATTGGCTGATGTCTTTATCGGGATTGTGCCGTTTGTATATATAATAACTGTGAAAAATCCAATTTTATGAGAATATTCAACAATATCTTCAAGATGATATTGTCTATCATGCCAAATAAACGGCTCACCACCTTCTAGATAGAGGGTACGACCACCTTCTTCGTAAAATGAATTAAGCACAGTAATTGCTTCCTCAAAACTGAGATCTTTCATCCCACGATCGGCTATTTTGCAGTGACGGCAATGTAAATTACATCTGTTGCTTATAACTAATCCGCAAATAAGTGGAGTGTTTTTTTTAAAGATTTGATGATTAATGACATATTTAATCCCGTATATTAAATGTTTCACAATTAAAATATTCCCTTACTTCAATAGATGAAAAAAAGACTTTTATAATTCTAAAATCAGAAAAAACATGAGACTTGTTTACTAAAAAGAATATCCAAATACTAAATCAAACATAGGAGGATGTGTTACTTTTTTACCTATCGGAAATAAAGGCCCAATCCCTAAGTTAAAATCCCAACCTTTCCCCCATCTCCACCGATAACCTAATATAAAACCTATATGTTGCCTCCAATTATTTTCAGGTATAAATTCATCTAATGCTGTCCCACCACCTAGTCCAAAGTACCATGTATTATGATGTGATTTGAAATAATACTTGATACCGTAAGTTAAACAGTGTTTTACATTTGCCCCCGTAAAATCGCCAATATTAAAAGCAAAATGTTTATACTGTAGCTCAATTCCTATAAGACCTGAAAAAGTTGAAAATCCAATACGAGGAGTAATATAAAAATCTTTTTCTTTAGCCGCTGCACTGGCCTTTTGATTTTTCTGTGATTGCATCTCTTTGTAGTGGCCAATTTCTTCACCTAATGAGAAATGAACAATACCAATAAATAACAACATAAAAAAAAGACATTTTCGAAGCATGGCTCAATTCCTTTTTTTACTTTAGATCATTCGGGACACCAGATCCCATTAGTTTCCTCTGCTTGTTTGGTCACAGAATAATAATTAATAAGGGAAGTGTCAAATCAAATATAGACTTATCCCCGTGTAACGAAAATGTAACAGATTTTGACTAAAATCGCCCAATTATGGCTAAGGGTGACTAAACATTTTTGCTGACTTTCCCCATAGAAAAGAGAGCCAGCAGGGGGATTCGAACCCCCGCCCTACTGATTACGAATCAGTTGCTCTACCGACTGAGCTACACTGGCTCTTTGAAAATAAATTTCTTCGAAACACATAGAAATTAATAGAATTAGCCCCAACTGTCAAGACCACTCTTTTTAGCTCTTTGACAATCAATTTTAATTAGATAAAATAGCTATTTATTAGACAGCTTAAAATCAGTAAAAATAAGTTGGGCAGGCTGAAAAGTCAAAATCAAGAAATATTGGTTAAGCTGTCAGGAAAATCTAAAATAAAAAACCATAATATGAGCGGAAGAGGACACTCCCAATTCAGAATATGACCATCAAAACATGATCATCAAAAAGATAGAACTTCAAGGATTCAAATCTTTTCCTGAAAGAACAAAAATCCTCCTCCATCCCGGAATAACCGCCATCATCGGACCTAATGGCACAGGAAAGAGTAACATCGTCGACGCCCTCCTTTGGGTATTAGGTGGACAGAGGCCAAAGTCCCTAAGAGCAGAGAGGAGCGGCGATGTCATATTCAACGGAAACACAGAGAAACCTCCTTTAGGAATGGCTGATGTTGTTCTCTCCCTGAGCGACGATGATGAGAAGCTCATCATAAACCATCGATTTTTCCGCTCTGGCGAGAGCGAATACAGACTCAACGGAAAACAGGTCAGGCTGAAGGATATCCAGGACTCCCTCTGGAAAAGAGACATAGCTGGAAAAGAATATTTTGTTATCGAGCAGGGAAAAATCGGACTTTTCCTCAGTTCCAAGCCTGCAGAGAAAAGGCTTTTCCTGGAAGAAGCTGCAGGCACAGCTTTCTACAAGGACAAGAAAAGGCAGACTCAGAACAAACTGGAGAACAGCGAACAAAATCTGATCAGACTCGAAGACATCATTGCCGAAGTATCTACAGCAAAAAACTCTCTTAAAAGACAGGCCAGTGCTGCCATAAAATACAGAAAACTGAGGGAAAAAATCCGCCAACTGAATTCCCTCAATTACCGGAAAAAAATCTTGGAGATTGAAAAGAATCTACAAGAAATCACACTCTCCTATGAGAATTCTTTGAGCCAGGAGAAGGAACTCATCTCTCAATTTAAGGCCGAGGAGAAAAACCTGGCGCAAAAAAGAAGAGAAGTATGGAACCTTGAAAATTCCATGAAGGAGGGGCAGAAAAATCTTTTTGCTCTAAATTCTCAGGTCTCTCGAGTCGAGACAGACAGAGAAAGGGAAACAAGAAGAATTGAGTTTTTCGAGGAAAAAAAGAATAAAGCCATAGAAGACACAGCAGAGCATGAAAAGGAACTCCTTCATATTGATACGGAGAGGGCTGAGGCTGAGGAGAATCTGAAAACCCTCGGCCAAGCACAACGGCACAAACAACAAGCCTTGAAGAAGACAGATCAGGCAAGTCAGGTATCCCAGGAAAAATTGGCGAACTGGGGAAAAAAACTAGAAACATTGAGGAATGAATATTTCGAAAAGCTCTCTTCTCATACGGAAACAAGAAATGAAGGAGTCAAAGTCGAAAAAGAAAAAGAGCTGATCCAGCGCCAGGAAGAAAAACTAAAGAGCCAGCTTTCAAAAGAACGCACGCTTCTCCAGCAAAGTGAGAACAAACTGGAGCAAAATCAGAAGGAACTCATCCAGGCTCAAAGGCTAAAAGATGAGAAAAAAAAGGCAATGACTGCTCGCCAAAAAGAGCTGGATGCCTCTTCGTCGTCCGTTTCCTCGGCCTCTTCGTCATCGTCATCGTCCGGGGCCGGCTTAGCGTCCGGCTCGTCGATGGTTTCGCCCGGTGCTATGCCG
>JAUWJP010000178.1 GCA_030607635.1 Candidatus Aminicenantota bacterium | reverse complement strand
TTGGAGGTCTCCTGGGAATGCTCATAATCACAACCGTGATGTGGTCAGTATTATTGGCTTTGACTTTTGAATTCTCCCGGAAGTTCCGCGCTTATGATTATCGAACGTTTTTCATAAAACTCCTTGGGCCCTTCTGGTTTCTCTTTGAAATTCTGTATTTTATTCTGCTGTTCATCGTCCTTGGTGTGATAGGGTCTGCGGCCGGTTCCCTACTTCGGGACAATTTCGGCATTCCTTTTATAATCGGGGTAATGATTGTGCTGGGCGCTATAGGCTTTTTGACCTTTAAGGGAAGCGGCTTGATCGAAAAGTTCCTTTCGAGTTGGTCAATCGTTCTCTACATTGTCTACGGGCTTTTTCTTATCGTCGCTGTTGTTAAGTTCGGTCCTGAGATTCAGAAAAATTTTTCAAGCGGCATCGCCCTCCCGAAATGGCCTCTGGGAGGATTTAAATATGCCCTCTACAACATGGGAATTATTCCCGCCGTATTATTCTGTGTCAGCCATATAAAAACAAGAAAAGAAGCAATCTCTGCCGGTCTTCTTGGAGGTCTGATCGGCATCCTGCCAGGCCTTCTCTTCTTTATTGCCGTGGTCAGTCATTATCCGGCTGTTTTACCCGAGGAAGTGCCAGCCGATTATCTCCTTCGAAATTTTGGATTTGCTGCATTAAGAATCGTATACCTCGTTGTTCTTATCGGAACCTTAATTGAAACAGGCACAGGTTTTATTCATGCTGTGAATCAACGCATCCAATCAGCTCTTCAAGCAAAGGGAAAAAAGCTCCTTCGCTGGCAAAGACCTGTTGTAGCCCTGGTTCTTCTTTTAATAGGTCTGGGACTTTCAACCTTTGGGCTGATTCCCCTGATAGCAAAAGGTTACGGAAGTGTAAGCTGGGGATTTTTCAACGTCTATATCATCCCCCTCGTGACTATTGGTTTGTATAAGATTTTCAAGAAAAAGATGAATTAAACCGATACGAGTAAATCATACGAATATAAGTAAATCGAACCTCAACAATAAGGTGGGTTTGATGAATCAAGCCCCTACAAGAAAAACCCCTGCAAGAAAAGCCTCTGCAATAATCAGGAAATGGGGCCAGGCCCCATTTTTTTCCATTCAAATCGATTACGGCAAAAATCCTCTGCAACTTGCTGTATATATTGATATTATAAGGATTTTGAAATTCAACAACCGGACAGCAATGGGACAGGCCCCATTTTTTACAAAAAAAACAAATTCCCTACATTATAAGGAAATAAGTAGTTGGCCTCCCCTAAACATATTCGATGGTTGCAGGAGGCTTGGGCGTAATTTCATAGGCAACACGCACCACTTCCGGTATTTCCCCTGTCATTCTCTTAGATATCTTCATGAGAATTTCCCAGGGGACTTGAGTAGGTTCGGCTGTCATGGCGTCTTTGCTCTCCACTGAGCGAACTATAACTATTTCCCCAAATTTCCTTTTACCTTCTTCAACTCCTGTCCCTTTATCACTCAGCAAAACAGCAAAGGCCTGGAATGGCTTTAGGGACTCGATTTCCTCCTCGACTATCTGGGTTGCTTTTCTGACGAGAGAAACTCTCTCCGGAGTCACCTCCCCTACTACTCTTGTAGCTAAGCCTGGCCCTGGAAAAGGCATCCTCCCGTAAATCATTTCCGGAAGACCCAGCTCTTTGGCCACTTCTCTGACTTGAGGTTTAAACAAATCCTTCACAGGCTCAACAACTTTAAATCCGAATCCTTTCTCAGGATCTATTCCAATCTGCTCGAGAATGTTGTGTTGAGTCTTTATACCGCCCTTTGTTTCAAGAATATCAGCTGCAATAGTCCCCTGCACTAAAAATTTAGCTTCACTTTTCAGTACTTCTCTTCCAAAAATAGTATAAAAAGTCGAGCGAAAAGCTTTTCTTTTTTCCTCTGGGTCAATTTTGCCTTTAAGAGCCTGAAAAAACTCATCTTGAGTATCTATAATATCGACCTCAATTCCCAGGTCTCGAAATATCTCTCTCACCTGCTCAGGCTCTTTTTCTCTCATCAATCCATCATCAATAAAGACACTCTTCAGGTTTGAGCCGATAGCTCTATGAGCCAGGATCGTGCATGCGGAACTGTCCACGCCTCCGGATAAAGCGGAGATTGCTCTCCCCGACCCCACAGTTTCTTTTATTTCGTTGATCCTTTGTTCAATAGATTTTATTTCATCCATCCTTCGACTCCTCGTTTTTTTTCTTTGGAATAATATATTATCCCAGAAAAAATGATAACAAAAATTTTTCTTTTTTCAATTTTGTCAAAAGAGATGGGATCAGATCTTGTTTTTTGCGTCTCTGCATTGCATTAAATAAATAATTTTTATAATTCAACATGTGGGATTGATGAATCAAGCCCCTACAACAAAAATCACTGCAATAATCAGAAAATGGGGCCTGGCCCCATTTTTTGGCCCCATTTTTCGGAATCTCTTTTTTAGGCGGAGAAAAGGTCTTTAGTGGAAAAACGTGGTTCGCTGGTAAGGTTAACTCCCAATCTTTTTAATCCTGCTTCATCGCCTGGAGTGGGAATATGTGTTAGATGGACTTCGCAACCTTTGAGTTCTTTCAATTTTTTCATGGCTTTCTTAGCGGGAGGATTGGTGGTTGCACTTATGCTTATGCTGATCAGAGTTTCTTCTAAGTCTAAACTTATCGATTTTGCACTCAGGATATCTTTTTTAAGACTCGATATCGATTCTATTATGTCGGGTGAAACTAAATGTATCTGATCTTCAATTCCTGCCAGCTCTTTTACCGCGTTCAGAACAAGACTGGAGGAAGCATGCATAAGTGGAGAGTTTTTGCCAGTCAGAATTGTGCCATCTTTTAATTCGATAGCTGCTCCACAAAAGATCCCCTTGTTTCCTTTCTTTTGCTTCTTTGCTTCCAGGGCTGCATCCATAGCTGGCTTAACTACTCTTCTGTCCTCTAGCTTAACATTCAGTTTTTTCAAAAGAAATTCTACCCTCTGGACTGTATCCTTATCCACAAATCCCATCGCATATTCGCAGGAGTACCTGAAATATCTCCTGATCACCTCCTGTTCGGCTGCCCAGCTCACCACTTTATCATCGATTATACCTGAATTTGCTCGATTTACGCCCATATCCGTGGGCGACTTATAGATGGGTTCAGTTCCGGTAAGCTTTTCCAGTATGCACTTAAGGACAGGGAAGACTTCAACATCGCGGTTATAGTTCACTGCTGATTTGCCGTAAGCTTCCAAGTGAAAAGAATCTATAAGATTGAAATCTCCAATATCAGCCGTGGCTGCTTCATAGGCAATGTTTACAGGATGTTTTAAAGGCAAATCCCAGATGGGGAAGGTTTCAAACTTGGCATATCCGGCTTTTATTCCTCTTTTATAATCATGGTAGAGCTGAGAAAGAGATGTGGCTAATTTTCCGCTTCCCGGGCCAGGACCTGTCACTATTACCAGAGGTTTTTCAGTAGGGATATATTCGTTTGCTCCGTAACCCTCGTCGCTAACTATAAGTTCAATGTCTGTTGGATATCCTTTTGTAAATCGATGAGTATAGACTTTTATGTTCCGCCGCTCTAATCTATTTTTAAATATCTGGGCTGCTGGTTGATCATCAAAGCGAGTTATGACAACACCTAAAACCCCCAGGCCCCAATCTCTTAAATCATCGATCAATTTAAGAGCATCAACGTCATAAGTGATTCCAAAGTCAGCTCTTACCTTTTTTCTCTCTATGTCACCAGCATAAATACAAAGCAGAATATCAGCCTTATCCTTTAGCTGTGCGAGGAGTCTCATCTTGACGTTTGGGTCAAATCCGGGCAGAACTCTTGAGGCATGATAGTCAAAGAGAAGCTTGCCGCCAAACTCAAGGTATAATTTATTATTGAACATCTCCACCCTTTCCAGGATGGCAGAAGCTTGTTCCTTTATATATTTTTCATTATTAAATCCTCTGTTCTCTTTCTTCATTTTGTCTCTTTTTGTCTCCTGACGAAAAACCTTATTTTTCTATTCCTTCCAATAAATATAATTTCTGTAATAAAGTCAATATTTTCCTTTATCCGATCTATCCTGTTTATCCAAAATCTCTATGATTTAAAAACAAGTCGTTTATTATCTCACCCTTAGAGGTGAAAGAAAATATAGGAAAAATCATCATCAAAACCACCCTAAAAGGCGATTGTATCTGAAAGCCTTTTGCCTCATTATTTACAGCTGAGGCGCTAATTTTTTTGATTTGAGGAGGGCTGTCCAAGGCGTAAACTAGACAGAATGGGAGCAGGGTGAATTGAGGATCCTCTCCCTGCCCTCCGCTTCAAGCCCGGCTTTTGAGGTAAATAGGCTAAAATCCTTATTAATAA
>JAUWJP010000222.1 GCA_030607635.1 Candidatus Aminicenantota bacterium | reverse complement strand
TTCTGTTCGGTTCTCTCTAGCAAAATAATCTGTTAGGCCAATGATAAAATAAAAAGTAAGGATATTACCCACGATGAATCCTGTTGCAAAGCGCGGCCAGTTGGAAGTCAGCCAGATGCGGAAGAAATTTCCCGCAGCATCAATCACTACGGGCAGTGACATCAAGATAAAAATTCGAGTTTTAGGCAAAGTAAGATTAGAGAACTTATTCAAGAAGGGATAGAGTCCAATTCCTCCCAAAAATCCAAAATAGATACCAAAACAACGAGCGCACACGCCCAGAGGATAACCAAAGAGGAAAAAAGAGCGAGATGGATTTTGATGACAAATAGGGGAGAAAATACCATAGCAAAATGCTTGTAAACCCGACGATTGGCTTTTCAAATAAGGGGCCAGAAAAATGACTCCTAACCAAATGATAATACCGCAGAGGGTCAGAAAATATACGAGGAGAATTTTATTTTTCTTTTTCATCTCATAAAAGTTATAAAAGCACAAAAGCTAAAAAAGACCTGAGTAGCAAAATTTTTTATATGTATTATGTTCATCATTTACTTCACTTTGTCAGGCTACTCGAGTGTTAAATTTTTGTCAATTCTACAGATAAGATTTGACAGAATATTCCTCAATGTGTAAATTTAGCTTTGACTTTTTACTTTCATATAAAAAAGCTCATGATTTCAACAAGGAGGTCATAGTGAGGGGAAATAAAATAAAATGGATAATTTTATTTACTTTAATCTTTTTTCAGTCTGCTCTTATCTTTTCTCAAACTGAACAAGCCCAAGAAATACTTGAAAAAAATCAAGCAGGGGTAGTTTATCTCACAGTCCTCGGGGATGAAAAAGAAACCATCGCAGAAGGCTCAGGATTCGTAGTAGAGCAGGGAGTTATGGCAACTAGTTATCTGCTGGTCAGTCAAGCTAAATCTGTGGCAGGAAAAAACTTTAAAGGGAAGAAAGTAAAAATTGAAGGAATTTTGGCAGTTGATAAAGACTTGAATTTAGCTCTATTAAAGATCAAAGGCAAGACTCCTGCTCTCAGTATGGGGAATTCAGACGAACTGGACCTGGGAAAAAAAGTCTATGCAGTTGGAGGTGATGAAACCGGGGAAATAGGAGCCTCAGAAGGAACAGTCAGAAATATTCTTGAGATTGAACCCACGAAAAGGTTCGTAGAAACTTCTCTCTCTATCCCCCAGAGTTTTAACGGAGCGCCGCTGATAGATGTAAACGGGAAAGTCCTGGGCATGATCGTTTTTCTAGAAAGGAGGCTGAAATTTATCCTCCCTTCTAACTTGATGAAAACGGTGCAGAAAAAAAGCCTAGTCAAATTCAAAGATTATCAACATGAGGATTACATGGCGAGTTTTGAAGGGGCCTTTCTTGCCGGAAAAGTCGCTTCCTTGCTCGATGAGACGGGGAGAGCTCAAAATTATCTGGAAAAAGTTGTCGAATTAAGTCCTATGAATATTGAACCCATTTCTCTTTTAGCATCTGTCTACAACAGGCAAAGAAATTATCAAAACGCAGCATCAAGCTACCAGAAAATCATTGAATTAGATAACAACAGGGATGATGCTTACTATCAATTAGGAATTATTAATCTAAGGCTAGGGAAATATCGCGATGCTATCGCTCCACTGCAAAAGTCGGTCAAACTTAATCCTGACTATAAAGATGCTCATTTTTATACAGGAAATGCCTATAAAGAGCTTAAGGAACATGCCAAGGCTGTAGAAGCCTATGAGAATTATCTCAATCTAAAACCTGAAAATCCCTGGGAAGGGTATTATCGCCTTGGATTATGCAGAATAGAGCTTAAACAGCTTGAAGAAGCCATCACGGCCTTGAATGAAGCCGCAAAAGAGAAGCCTCAGGATATAAAGACAAATTATCATTTAGCCCAGGCATATGACCAAGCAAATCAATATGAAAAAGCAGAGGAAACCTATAAACTGCTCGCCAAGCTAAGCCCTGAAGAAGCAGCCAACTATTATAAAACCATTCTATTTATGTACGATAAGGCGGGTAATCACGAAAAGGCTATTGAAGCTGCAAAAAATATAATCGAATTGAAACCCGACAGCACAGGAGACATTTACAACCTTGGTCTGATGTACCAGAAGCAAAAAAAATATGATGAAGCCATAAAGACTTTCAACGAAGTTTTGGCTATAAATCCTGCCGACGAATATTCTCATTCTAATATTGGATACATCTACTACATACAAAATAAATACAGTAAATCTATAGCGGCGTTTAAAAAGTTTGTAGAATTATTCCCTGATAATGTTGACGGCTGGTTTTATATCGGCATTTGTAATATGCAACTCAAAAAATTTGATGCCGCTCTCGAACCTCTAAAGAAAACCATAGAACTTCAACCTGACTACAGTAGCGGTAATGCAATCTATAATCTGGCCATTTGCTACTTGAATCTTCACGACAATTATAGCGCTAAAGAATTGTATAATAGGCTGACAGGCATAAATCCTCAACTGGCCCAAAAGCTAAAGCAACATATTAGATAACAACAGAAATCCCAATAACTGTAGCAATGTAGAATAATTTATATTCTCAATGGCAATGCTTGCCCCCAATAAAAGCAATGAAAACCCCATTCCATAGAGCCTTGGGACAATTGACAAAAGGCATATCAATATGTTATAAAAATGTATCATATTAGTCCTTCATTTTTAAAGATAAATCTTATTTCTCTAAAACAAAGAGATTCGCATCGAAAGCTATCATTTTTTAATACCTTTACCTATAATCCGGAGAAACCTTAAAGGGCAGGTGGCGAAATTGGCATACGCGCTAGGTTTAGGACCTAGTTCCTGATAAGGGAGTGCGGGTTCGAGTCCCGCTCTGCCCATTACTGCTATATTCAATAAGAAAGATTTTTTAACTGACTAAAGGCAAATGAAAAGTAATATCAAAATCTTAAGCGGATGCAAAAGAGAAATTGAGCTTGATATTGAAGCTGATGAAGTTACGAAGGAATTTGAAAGGATTGTGACCCAGTTTTCGTCAAGAGCAAAGATTCCAGGTTTCAGGCCCGGGAAAACTCCCAGAGACATCATTAAGCAGAGGTTCTATCCTGAAATAAAAGAATCGCTTATTAATTCTCTTGTTCCCAAGGCCTTGAGCGCGGAGCTCAAGACTCAAAACCTCAATCCTGTAGGAATGCCTGTCGTTAATGACCTTAACTTCAAGGAGGGCCAACCTCTTCATCTAAAAGCACAATTTGAAGTGTGGCCGGAGTTTAACCTTCCTGGATATAAGAAAATCAAGGTCAAGAATAAGAAGATTTCTGTAACAGATCAAGAAATAAACCAATCTTTAGAAGAACTCCGCCTAAGATCTGCCCAGTACATCCCCGTGGAGGGTAGGGGAGTACTCGAGGAAGATTATGTCGTAGCCGAATTGAAAGGGAAAGACTTGAAAACAAAAAAGTTTTTGCCCCAGGAAAAAGTGGTCATCCTTGCGGGTCACGCTGAAAATGAAGAACTCCTGAACAAGAAATTAATAGGATCAATGCCCGGTGAAGAAAAAAAATTCACCCTCGACTATGATGCAAATCACCAAAATAAAAAGCTAGCAGGAAAAAAAATCGAACATAGCTTAAAAGTCATCTCCATCAAAGAAAAAAAGATT
>JAUWJP010000240.1 GCA_030607635.1 Candidatus Aminicenantota bacterium | reverse complement strand
TTATGGGGAGTTTTGGGATTAAATTCTGTGCTGTTAGCGTTGCGGAGCGAGGCGATATTTCGGGCAAACTCTATTGCTGCAGCTTGCATGCCTAAACAAATGCCGAAGAAGGGAACCTTATTCTCTCGAGCATAGGTAACAGCCTTAATTTTACCTTCGATTCCTCTAATGCCGAAACCACCTGGAATCAGAATCCCATCTGTACCTGCCAAGATTTTCTCGGCTTTTCCCTTTTCTAAATCCTCGGCCTCTATCCAGGATATTTTAACCTTGAGCTGGTGAGCAATACCTCCATGGTCTAAAGCCTGCTTCAGGCTAAAATAAGAATCATGAAGCTCAGCGTACTTGCCTGCAAGGGCAATATCGACTTCATCCCTTGGGTTTTTCATGCTTTCCACCAGGGCTTTCCAGTGCCCCAGACGCCTTTTCTTCGGGTCAAGATTAAACTTTTTCAGGATAATGCTATCCAATGCTTCTTGGGCCAAAACAAGGGGCACTTCATAGATATTATCCACATCTTTGGCAGTGATAACAGCTTCTAAGGGCACGTTAGTGAACAGGGAAATTTTAGCCTTTATATCTTGACTGAGAAACATATCTGTTCGGCAGAGAATAATGTCAGGCTGAATTCCTGCGGCTTGTAGTTCTCGCACACTGTGCTGAGTTGGCTTGGTTTTCAGTTCTCCAGATGTCTTGATAAAAGGGACCAATGTCAGATGAATGAAAAGGGTATTGTCAGGCCCAAGAGAAAGCCTCATCTGTCTTATCGCTTCAAGGAAAGGCTGGCTTTCAATATCTCCGACGGTGCCGCCTATTTCAACGATGACCATATCATTTTCGTCAGCTACAGCGTAAAAAGCATCTTTTATCTCGTCAGTGACATGAGGAATAACCTGGACTGTTTTGCCGAGGTATTCTCCCCTTCGTTCTTTTCTTATGATCGATTCGTAAATCTTTCCAGATGTCCAGTTATGAGCCTTGGTCGTTTTTGTAGAAGTGAACCGTTCATAATGCCCCAAATCAAGGTCTGTTTCAGCTCCATCATCTGTGACATACACTTCTCCATGTTGGAAGGGATTCATGGTGCCTGGATCCACGTTGAGATAAGGATCGAATTTCTGGATAGTTATTTTGTAGCCGTGGCTTTCCAGTAACATTCCGATAGAAGCTGCGGCAATTCCTTTGCCCAAGGCTGAAAGGACTCCGCCTGTGATGAAGATAAACTTAGTCATTTGCTTCTTTGTTCAAAAAATTTTCAACCTTGATTATATCCTGAGGAGAGTCAACACTCAAGGTAGAAAATTGGGTTTCGATAATTTTTATTTTGTAGCCGTTCTCCAGAGCTCTAAATTGCTCTAGACTTTCTGTTTTTTCTGACTTGGATGGCGGTATCTCGCATAAAGCAAGAAGGAACTCTTTCTGGTAGCCATAAATTCCAATGTGCTGCAGGAAATAATCCGAGGTTTCGAAAGGAAGAGGAGAACGAGAGAAATTAGAGGCAAAGCCTTCCCTGTCCGCAGCTACCTTGACAACATTGTTATCATAAAGGAGGTCCATATCTTTCTGCTGGGCCGCAAGAGTAGCCATAGGGATGGCTTTATCCTGCAAAGCTTCCACTAGGTCGTCTATCATCTCCCTTCGAAGGAGAGGTTCATCTCCCTGAATATTGATGACAATTGAAGTTTTTATCTCCTTGGCTACTTCGGCAACTCGCTCAGTTCCGGAATTATGCAAAGGAGAAGTCATCTGGACTTCTGCTCCAAAACCTTCAGCAGCCTCTAAAATTTTCTCATCATCAGTGGCTATGATGAGCCGATCGAGAAACTTTGCTTCTCGTGCCCGCTCGTATACTCTTTGGATCATCGGCTTTCCCTGGATGAGAGCCAGGGGTTTCCCAGGGAACCGCCGAGATTGATAACGAGCGGGGATGATGCCTGTAGCCAGTTTCAAGTTTGATATCCCGAATCAGGTTTTTTCTCAGGTAATGATTGAAGAACCTCTTCGGCTTTTTCTTCTGTCTCCGGCGGAGAAACTTGATCTGTTATCTGGCAGTTTGCTTCAAGATAAGCCCCTTCCTCCACTGCTAATTTGGGCGTTATGACTGTACCGATCACTCTTCCCCTGGCGTTTATTTCGACCTTTTCCTTAGCCTGGATGGTGCCCTTGACCTCGCCGTTTATGATAATCTTGCCAACCTTGATGTCTGCGTCCACTTTTCCATTTTCCCCGACAATAAGCACAGAATCAGAGTCTATTTTTCCGATAAAACGCCCATCAATCCGGAAAGAACCCTCGAAACTTAAATCACCTTTAATTTCAGTGTCTTTATCGAAAAAACCAGTGAGCTTATTTTCATCTATTATATTTTCTTCCATAAGTTTACTCCTTGAGTTTTTCATAAATTCTGTTTAAATCATCAGTAGAGAAATAATAGATTTTTATATGCCCTTTTTTCTGACTTCCCGAGATTGATACTTTTGTCGCCAACAGCTTGACGAATTCTTCTTGAAGAGCCTTAAGGTCAGGATCAGGTATTTGCCTTTTTTGCCTGGGTATAGTCTGCTTGAGTTTGTGAGCCATTTTTTCGACATTCCGGACAGAAAGATGTTTTTGAATGATTTGACGTGAAAAAGAAATTTGGAGCTTGGGGTCTTCAAGAGCTATTAAGGCTCTGGCGTGTCCCATAGAAATCTTGCCTTCTGCCAGATCATCCTGGATTTCTTTGGGAAGGTTGAGGAGACGCAGATAATTGGCCACAGAGGTCCTGTCTTTTCCAACTTTTTCAGCGATTTCCTGTTGAGTATAGTCCAGCTCTTGAGTTAATTTCTGATAGGCCAAGGCTATTTCCAAAGGATTGAGATCTTCCCTTTGGAGGTTTTCCACGAGGGATATCTCGAGCTGCTGCGCCTTGGGCATGGAGCGGATGAGAGATGGAATTTTGCGCAGGCCAATTTTTTGAGCTGCGCGCCACCTCCTTTCCCCAATAACAATTCTGTAATAATTTCCTTCAGGAACAACGATAACAGGCTGCAGAACTCCGGATTCTTTTATCGAGCGAGCTAGCTCATCAATAGATTCCTTGTCGAATTTCAGCCTCGGTTGAAGAGGATTTGGCTTGATTTGTTCAATTTCTAAATCAGCGTATCTTTCTTCTTTTAGTATACTATACTCTTCAGGGATGAACGCCTTTAATCCCTTTCCTAAAGCTTTCCTTTTCATATCTGTAGCATCTCCCGTGCTAGATTGAGATAGGCCTCGGCTCCTTTTGATTTTTTGTCATAAAGATGAATAGGTTTGCCAAAACCGGGAGCTTCGGCAAGTCTTACTGTTCGAGGAATAATGACCTTGAATATGATACCCTTTAGTGAACGTTTAACCTCTGCAGCAACCTGTTTGGAGAGGTTTGTTCGTTCGTCGAACATAGTCAAGAGAATTCCTTCGATGGAAAGAGAGGGATTCAAATGAGTGC
>JAUWJP010000266.1 GCA_030607635.1 Candidatus Aminicenantota bacterium | reverse complement strand
TTCCAAACTTCAGAGCATTCTCGAGCTCATCATCCAGGCTTTCGAAAATATTCTGGTTGAAATCATAGGAGAACGAGGGAAAAAATACCTGCCTCTGATCGCAACCATCGGCCTTTTTATATTAGTTTGTAACCTCCTGGGCCTTGTTCCCGGATTTATGTCTCCTACCAGCAAACTCAACGTGACCTTAGGCTGTGCTCTTGTTGTCTTTGTCTACTACCACTGGCAGGGGATCAGATCCCAGGGTGCATTCAAGTATCTCAAACACTTCATGGGTCCTATTCCCCTTTTAGCACCACTTCTCATACCCATAGAAATAATCAGTCATTTCTCCCGTCCTGTCTCGCTTTCTATTCGTCTTTTCGGAAATATATTTGCTGAAGAACTACTCATCGTGGTTATTGCTTCCATCTTTCCCTTCTTCCTCCCCCTCCCATTCATGGCAATAGCCATCTTTACGGCAACTATTCAAGCCTTTGTCTTTGTCCTCCTGTCCTGCATATATATTGGGGGAGCTGTGGTGCATGAGGAAGAACATTAATTTTAAAAGGAGTAATGAATGAGAAAGAATTTAAAGCCTTTTGGACTTTTACTCTTTTTTCTGTTACTGGCCAGCGCACCTCTTCTGGCTCAAGAAACAGAAGAAGCCCAACAAACCCCTCTTACTGAAAGCCGGGCAAAACTCTTCATGTTGTCTCTTATTGTCGGCGGAGCTGTCATCACGCTTACCGCTTCTGTGGGAGCTGTCTGCCAGGCCAAAGCTGTCAGCAGCGCCTGTGAAGGCATTTCCAGAAATCCTGCATCAGGACCTGTTATCCGCCTCCTTGTTATCTTCGGACTTGTTCTCATCGAAACCCTTGTTATTTATGCCCTCCTCGTAACCATAATTATTCTTATGATGAAATGGGGTCAGTACGCATAAACAAAGCAATCATTCAAATCTGGCAAAGTAAATGAGATCTCCTGTCTTTGGAATTTTATTAGAAACAACAAAAAGATTCGGCAGGGATAGGTGCGGAAACTTCGCCATAACTATTTCCTACTTTGCTGTCCTCTGTTCTGTCCCCCTGGTTGCTCTCTTTGCCTTCATCACCACTCGAATTCTGGGCGATCCTGAAGCGGCCTTCCGGAGCCTCAATATCTTCTCTGAAGAATTTTTTGCTCAACTCGATCCTTACTTTTTCACCAGAGTTCAGGAACTCTCAAGGGATGTCACCAATCTGGGATGGTTCGGGTTGGCGGGTTCTCTTATTGCGGGAAGTTTTCTTTTCTCCAACCTGATTTATTCCTTAAATTTTATCTTCAAGGCAAACTACCAAAAATCCTTTTTTTACAACCGCCTCATGGAATACCTTGTCATGTTCAGCATCGGAATCATCATGCTCATTACTCTCTTCATAACAGCCATCTGGACCGGCATCCATCGTGTAATTAGAGAGAGTCCGATCGTCGCCAACAACATCAATCCTAAGATTGTCTCTCTTGCCGATAATTTTTTCATTCAATACCTCATTCCTTTAACCCTGACTTTCCTTGTTTTCTTTTCCCTTTATAAACTCATCCCGGAAGTCAGAGTTCATACTCGCGCGGCGGTCATTGCCGCTGTAATCGGGACTCTTCTCTGGGAAATCTCCAAAAGAATTTTTGTCTTTTATGTAGCTCATTTTTCTGCCATAGGAATCGTCCTCTCCAAACTGTTAAAAGGTACTCTGACTTCAATTATTTTTTTCCTCCTCTGGATTACTTTCTCGCTTTTTATCCTGCTCTGGGCAGCGGAGCTGGCTGCAGTCTTAAACGAGCGAATCGATGAAAAAACAAACTGAGAAGAGTCCCCCCTCTCTGAGTGTGGAGGAGCTTGCCCGGCGTTTGAATTGTCCTTTTGAGGGAGACGGAGCGGCAGAAATTCGAGAGGTTTCAAGCCTCGAGAAAGCCCAAAAGGGAGACCTCGTTTTCCTCTCTCACCGCAAATATCTCAGTCTTTTAGAGCGGAGCAAGGCCTCAGCTGCCATCATTCCTAGCGAGGAAAGATACGATAGAATCCCTGTCATTAAATCAGAAAATCCACATATTAGTTTTGTCAAGGCTGTAGAAATCTTTTATAAGCCTTACCGTCCCGAGCCGGGAATCCATCCCTCAGCTCTGGTTTCTCCCTCAGCCAAGATAGGAAAAGATGTCTCGATCGGGCCTTTCGCTCTCATAGCAGATGAGGCAGAGATAGGAGCTAAAACAGTCATTTTCCCGTTTGTCGCCATCTATCCGTGGGTGAAAATTGGGAAGGAGACTGTTATCCACTCTCATGTTTCTATCCGCGAAGAGGTCAAGATCGGAAACCGCGTCATAATCCATAACGGTACTGTAATCGGCTCTGACGGTTTTGGCTACCTCCAGGACAAAGACTACCCCCACATCAAAATTCCCCAGGTGGGGACACTCACTATCGAAGATGACGTGGAAGTGGGTGCCAACACAGCCATTGACCGAGCAGCCCTCGGAGAAACGATCATAAAAAAAGGAACCAAAATAGATAACCTGGTTCAAGTTGCCCATAACGTTGAAATCGGGCCCCACAGTATTTTAGCCGGACAGGTCGGAATCTCCGGCAGCACAAAAATAGGGAAAAATGTCATCATGGGCGGGCAGGTTGCCGTGGCAGATCATGTTAACATCGGAGATAATGTTAAAGTTGCGGGAAGGACAGGGATAACGAAAGATGTGCCTCCTAACTCTTTCATTGGCGGATTCCCCCATTTGGACATCAAAGAATGGCGAAAATCAGCAACAATCCTGCCCAGACTCTATGACCTGGCCAAAGAAATAAAAAGACTGAAAAAGAAAGTCGAAGAGCTGGAGAAACAAGCCGAAGAATCAGAGAAGAAATTGTAGGGGCTTGATTTATCAAGCCCACCTTTTATATGCAAAAATAAACTGGACGGATTTGATTCTTCTTATGTAGGGGCTTGATTCATCAAGCCCACCTTTTAAATTTTATAAATAACCTAACCTTATAAATAAATTGCAGGCGCTTGATTTATCATGCCCACCTTTTAGTACTCAAAAATCTTGACAAACGGTCTTCATTATTTACAATAGGAGTAT
>JAUWJP010000053.1 GCA_030607635.1 Candidatus Aminicenantota bacterium | reverse complement strand
TCTTTGATAGCAATAACCTGAATACCGTACTTGTTTCTCAAATCAAGCTCTCGTAAATTCTTTCCGATAAATTTTTCTGGGGGTGCGATCTCCTGAATTCCAAAACCGGATATAAGAGGAAGGTATTCCAGCACGTTAGGACAGCTCAACTTCAGAGCTGTCTTAATGGCCATATCCTTCTCTGGATAGATAGTCTCTGTGGCTCCAACTGATTCTAAAATTTTAGCATGATCTTCTGTCAGGGCTTTGGCCACTATGCGTTTTGTTCCCATCTCATTCAGGTAAAGAACAGTGAGTATAGAAGCTTCCATCTCCGGCCCTAAACTCACGATCACAACATCCATATCTTTGATTCCCAGAGCCTGAAGATTTTCCTTATCAGCAGCATCCATGTGTACAGCATGAGATACAAAATTCTTGACTTCATCAATCTTCTCCTTATCTTCATCCACTGCTAACACCTCATTTCCTTTCTCATAAAGAGTTTTGGCAATGTTTGATCCGAAACTCCCAAGTCCTATCACTGCAAATTTCATAACCGAAGTCTCCTTTCCTGATTCTATCCTATCATAACAGTTTCTTCAACATACTCAAATCGCCCGTAGGCCTTCTGACGGCTGAAAGCATACAACAAGGTTAAGGGACCAATCCTCCCGATGTACATGGTTAAGATGATCACAATTTTACCTAAGCTGCTCAGCTTTGGTGTTATGCCCAGAGAAAGCCCCACCGTGCTGAACGCAGAAAAAACTTCAAAAAGCGCTTCCTTCATGCTTGCCACTGGTTGGGTAAGCAGGAGGATAAAAGAAGAGAAGAAAATGACGCATATGGCCAAAGTAATGACTGTGAAGGCCTTCAAGACTGATTCCGGAGGTAGAGTTCTACGAAAAAGATTAACCGAATCCCTGGCCGTGATTTTAGATTTCAAGAATCCAAGTATCACTCCAATTGTACTTGTTTTGATGCCTCCACCTGTTGAGCCTGAAGAGGCTCCTATAAACATCAGCATAATTAAAAGCAGGACAGCGGAGAAACTTAAAGAATTCAGGTCCATGGTGTTGAATCCGGCCGTGCGAGGAGTTACAACTTGAAAAATGGAAGAGAAAATCTTTTCCTTCAGGGTGAACATTTTTAACGAATGATTCCACTCAATCGCCAGAAATAGAACGAAGGAAAAAGCCACCAGGAACGAAGTCAGGGTAAGAACCAACTTGGTATGGAGAGAAATTTTAGTTTTCCTTCTTCTTAAAACACCAGAAAAGACTTCCTTCATTTCTTGAAGTGCTAAAAATCCCACTCCGCCGAGTATTATCAGAAGAAAGAGCGTGATATTTATCCATGTATCACTTCTGTAAGAAATGAAACTGCGGCTAAAAAGAGAAAAGCCTGCATTACAAAGAGCTGAGATGGAATGAAAAACTGAATAAGAGAGAGCCTTTTGCCAGGGAAAGTCTTTCTGCCACCGAAGAAAAAGAGAGAGAGTTCCTGCAGCCTCAAGAGTCAAAGCATATAAAAATATAGTCTTGATGAGAGATTTAAAATCTTTAGGTGCCCCATGATGAAATCCCTGCTGAATGATGATCCTGTCTTTTATGGAAATTCTTTTTCCAGCAACCAAAAGAATAAGGGTCGAAAAAGTCATGATTCCCAGCCCACCCAATTGAAACAGAATTAGGATAACGGCCTGACCGAACGGAGTGAAGTACGTAGCTGTATCCTGGACAATAAGGCCGGTCACACAAACTCCGGATGTAGCTGTAAAGAGAGCATCAACGAGAGAAATATGGCCTGATTTTGTACTGAAAGGAAGAAGAAGAAGGAAGGTGCCTCCCAATATGGCAACAATAAAACTTATAGCCAGGAATTGAGCTGGCTGAAATCTCCTCTCTGCTTTAATAGGTTGCCTCCTTTTTAAGCCCTCCTCTTTGTCTTTATTTAAATATCAAATCTATTACTTAATCAAGATTTTGTCAATCGAGATCAATTGGGGTCTGACCCCAGATTGACTTTAACCCTGGCATATGCTACTTTTTTTAAGAACCGCCGATGAACTTTCTAAAACTCATTATTGAGGCCAATATTGTAGTCCAACTGGTCATCCTCGTCCTTATTTTCTTCTCAGTCTTTTCGTGGGCAATTATTTTCTTCAAAAGAACAACCTTGAAATCCGCTTTTTCCCAGTCACAAAAATTTCTGAAAGTGTTTCAAAAAAGCAATAATCTATCTGAGGTGAATAGAGCCTCTAGGAAATACCGCGGCAGCCCTCTGGCTTCACTCTTTCAGTCTGGATATAAAGAGCTCGTCTATCTGAGCAGATCCAATCCAGAACGGCCTCTTACCTTGGATAGGCTCGAAAGCGTGGAGCGAGCTCTGGTAAAGGCTTCAAACAGCGAGATATCCAAGCTGGAAAAAAGGATGAGCTTCCTTGCTACTACAGGAAGTGTAACTCCTTTCATTGGTCTGTTCGGGACCGTGTGGGGAATCATGGTCGCCTTCCAGAGAATCGGGATAGTCAAATCTGCAGGTCTTGATGTAGTCGCTCCCGGAATTGCCGAAGCACTCATTGCCACGGCGGCAGGCCTCTTTGCTGCCGTTCCTGCGGTTATCGCTTACAACCATTACCTTCACCAGATAAAAAACCTGGTAACTGAGATGGAAGATTTTTCTCTCGAATTTTTAAGCATTGCCGGGAAGCTCTATGGCCCTTAAAGCGCGCCCGCCCTACAAAAGACGTCTCGGAACTTCTCTATCGGAGATAAATGTCACACCTTTTGTGGATGTCATGCTCGTTCTCCTGGTCATTTTCATGGTAACAGCCCCTATGATTCAATCTGGAATTAGCGTTAATCTTCCTCAAGCTGAAACAGAATCAACACCTGCAGAAGAAGGCCTAACCCTTACTATCACCAAGGATAAATACATTCACATTGAAAATTCTGTCATCAATCAATTTTTGCTGGAACAAAAATTGAAAGAATATTTCTATGGAAAAGAAAAGAAAATTGTGTTCATCCGCGCCGATGAGAGCCTCCCCTATGGTTTTGTTATGCGCATTCTTTATATTTCTAAAAAAGCGGGTGTGGAGATAACCGGACTTATAACAAGACCCATAGAACCCGAGGAAAAAAAATAAAAATGATAGCGCTCAGCAAAAGCAACCCCGTATTTAAAAAGGCTGTTATCCTTTCTTTCACTGCTCATCTGGCATTTTTCCTGTTTATTCTCCTCTCTCCTCATTTACAAAAGTCCTCAAGAGGAGAAATGATTCACTATGTTGAGCTTATCTCCTTTCCCGGTGGAGGTGGTGGAGGCTCATCCGAAGAAGGCGGTAGAGGCGAAGAAAAAATTGCAGAAACCACCTTGCCAGAAAGAGATACTTTAAGAGATTTAACCACACCTCAAAAGCTGCAGCAAGAGACACCTCCAACCCTAAGACATCCAGTCGAAAAACCCGAAAAAGAGACAAGGGCGAAAAAAGAAAAAAAAGCTGTTATTCAAAAACAATCAACTGGAACCAGAGAGGCTCAAGCTGGCCCAGCCAAAGGAAATGGTACTGGTCCGGGCTCTGGTATAAGGCTTGGCAGCGGTTTAGGCAGCGGCTCGGATACTGGATCAGCGTATTCCTCCCAAATCGGCCTCTCCAACTTTCCCTTCACTTATTATCTCCAAATCATAATAGACAGGGTTTCAAACAACTGGTTCACTTCTCTTGTCGACCCAGGAATATCGGGCAGCTTCCAGGCAACTGTCCATTTTAAAATATACAAAAACGGCCAAATCTCAGAACTGAAAATCGAGGAGTCAAGCAGAATAAAATCCCTGGATCTGTCCGCCCTTCGGGCTATACAAACATCAGCCCCATTTCCTCCCCTCCCAGGAGCCTACGAGGATGAATATTTAGGAATATATTTGATATTTGAGCACTCAAAATGAAGACAAAGTGTATTTTATTGGGAGGAATTATTATCTTTCTTGCAGTATTAATACTCCATCCTCAGCAGGAAGTGGTTATAAGCATAAAAGAAGGGATGCCGGCCATTCCTCTGGCTCTCCCCGACTTCATAGTCCTTTCTTCCTCCCCTGAATCAAAAGCTGTTGCTCAAGAACTTCATCAAATCATCTCCGACGATTTAAAATACAGTCAGGTTTTTCAACTCTTGCCCAAGAGCTATTACAGCTATATAAGACCCCTGAATCCTGAAGAAATATTTTTTAAGGACTGGGAATCTATCCAGGCCAATATCCTTTTTGTGGGCGAGGTTCCGGAGAGCGAGGGGAAAAATTTTCTGTTCGAGGGCAAGATTTATGACGTCAAGGCCGGAAGATTAATTTTTGGAAAGCGATATCAATCAGAAAAAGTCCTGCTCCGTCTGGTAGCTCACAAAATGGCAGATGAAATCATGAAAATCTATGGAGAAAGAGAACTTTTCACCTCCAAGATCGTCTTTATCTCTAATAGAGATGGCAACGACGAGCTTTACATGATGGACTATGACGGCCACAACCAAACGCGAGTTACGTTCAACAAAAAACAGGACTATATGCCGGCCTGGTCTGCTGATAGGAAAAAGATCGCTTATACTTCTTACCGAAACAACAAGGCAGGCTTGTATATTTTAAATCCCTTTGAAGGAGAAATAACTGAAGTGGTCAGCAAAGGAACAAACTTTGCCCCAACCTTTTCTCCTGATGGAAAAAAATTAGCTTTCTGCTCTACTCTGGAGGAGGGAAATCCAGAAATTTATGTGGCTACAAGCGAGGGCAAGAAAATAAAAAGATTGACATTTAACAAAGCAATTGACACAGCTCCTTCCTGGTCTCCGACAAGTCGAGAAATAGCCTTCACCTCTGACAGGGGAGGGACTCCTCAAATTTACATCATGGATGCCGAGGGCTCAAATATCAGGAGGATAAGCTTTGGGGGAAGCTATCATGATGCACCCGCCTGGTCTCCCGCTGGAGGCAGGATTGCCTACGTTTCCCGTGTAGACCAAATATTTGATATATATGCCCTGAATCTCCGGACAGAGCAAGTTGTCAAACTCACAGAGAGCAATGCCCGGAACGAGACTCCTTCCTGGTCTCCTGGCGGCAGGCATCTTGTTTTCTCCTCAAACATTACTGGAACAATACAGCTTTACACCATTGATTACGATGGCTCCAACCTTCGCCGTCTCACTACTAAGGGAGAAAACAAACTCCCTGATTGGTCACGATAGAATAATTTGCGGGATTCGTTCCTGTAGCATAAAATATCGCGTTCGGGATTTCATCCCTTTTTTTGATTTGCATAGATGAGATTCATAGAATATCATGGTTATGTTGACATAAAACGCGTTTGCAGGTATAAAATTATAAGATAAAGATAAAAAAGCCTCTTCTGAACAAATCGGGAGAGAAAAAAACACTTAAAGGAGATGAGATGAAAAAAGCAATCATTTTTTCTTTGGCTTTCCTCATGGTTTTCGCCGCTCTTTCCTCCTGCCGGGGCCGAGCGAGAGTAGAAGAAGTGACTCCTCCCCCTCCGCCTCCTGAGGTTGAAGAGCAGCCTGAGGTCGAAAAGGTAGAAGAACCTGTCATAGTGAAAGAGCCGGAACTGACAGAAGAAGAAATTTTCATGAGCAAAACTCTTGAAGAAATCAACCTGGAAGCTCCTTTGCAAATGATTCATTTCGATTATGACAAATACTTTATTCGGGACGACGCGAAATTTGTCCTTGAAGCGAATGCAGATTGGCTCAAGAAATACGATGCTATAGTAATCCTTATTGAAGGCCATTGCGACGAAAGGGGGACCGAGGAGTACAACTTAGCTCTGGGTGAGAAAAGAGCCAAGAGCACCCTTGATTATCTTGCCTCTCTCGGTATTTCTGCGGACAGAATAAGAACCATTTCTTACGGAAAAAGTGTGCCCCTGGATCCAGAGCATAATGAAATTTCCTGGCAAAAAAACAGAAGAGCTCAGTTCTTAATCATCAGAAAATAATTATGCGCAAAAGGGCAATCGGGGTATTTCTTATCCTGCTTTTAGCCCTCGTTTCTGCTGGAGCTGATAAGAAGAAAAAAGCCTATGAATTGATCTACCAAGATGTTCAGTTCCTAACACAACAATTCCTTCAGCTTAAAGAGAAGATAGAAAAAAATAACGAGGACATAAGTTTCATAAAAGAACAATTAGAGGAACTTCTGAATATAGTGAAGCATCTCCAAACAGAGCAGGCAAGTTTTAAAGAAGATCAGAAAAAAATCCCTACTCAGTATCAAATTCTTCTTGAAAAACTAGAGACGATGACTCTGCAGCTTATAAAATTTTCTGAGGGACTCACGGAAATAAAGATGGCGTTTCTTCCTTCCCCTGAGCAGCAAGAGGAAAATTTGGAAGGCAAGCAAGGACAGCCTCCTCTTCCGGAAAAAGGAAAAGAGGACAAAAAGGAAGAGGAACAAACCGAAGAAGAACCTGAAAAACCTCCCTTAACTCATCTGTCTCCCCAAGAAGTCTACAACATGGCTTATTCAGATTATCGAAAAGGAAATTTCGAGCTGGCAATTGATGGCTTCAAGATGTACAAAGAACAATTTCCAGAAAGCCCTCTTGTTGACAATTCTTTATACTGGATCGGAGAATGTTACTTCAGTCAGAAAAAATACGCAGAAGCTATCGAACAATTCAACGAACTTCTTCTTAACTATCCCTGGGGAGACAAGATTCCTGCAGCTTATTTGAAAAAGGGAATCAGCCTTATGGAACTTAGCCAAAAGGAAGAGTCTCTTATCGTGTTTAAACTCTTGATAAGTAAATATCCCCTTGAAGAAGAAACAAAAATAGCTCAACAAAAAATAAGGGAGTTGTTATTAGAAAATGAGAGATAGAAACAGCCTTAATAAGGTTATGCTAATCGGGCACCTTGGTGGAAAACCTGAATTAAGATACCTTCCCCAGACAGAAAGGGCAGTGGCAAAATTTACCCTGGCTACCAATGAGCGTTATTTCAAGGCCGACACAAACGAGTCAGAAGATCGCACTGAATGGCACCGTATAGTGACCTGGGGCAAATTGGCCGAGTTCTGTGAAAAATACTTGAACCCGGGGAAACAAATCTATCTGGAAGGAAAAATAAGAACTCGAAACTGGCAAGACAAAGATGGTAATAAAAGATATACAACCGAAATTGAAGCCCAAACTATCACCCTCCTTGGCAAGAGGGAAGAACAAATTGAAGATCAAGATCAGGCAGAACCTAAACCCCCTTCTGATCTTCCTGAGGATGCCGCCGAAGCACCTGATAAGGAAAAAGAAGACGAAGACGAGGTTCCCTTTTAATCTATTTAAGGTTGAAAAATTTACTCGTAATTCCTTTGATTAGGTTTGTCCTTCAATCCGATTCCTGTAAGCCGGGTTACCTGCAGGAGCATTCATGACCTCAAACAAGAAAAGCGATATTGAAAATTTTAAAAAAGAAATTAAAGAAGACATTCGGCCATGGGGAAAATTCCGCTCATTCCCCTATAAACAAGCCAGAGGCATAAAAATTATCACTGTAAATCCAGGAGAAACTCTCTCTCTTCAGTATCATCTTCACCGAAGTGAATTCTGGGTCGTGCTGGATAAAGGTCTTGAGGTGACCGAAGGCAAAAGAGTCTGGCAGCCAGAAGAAGGCGAAGAAATCTTTGTTCCCAGGAAAAGCCCTCATCGTCTTCGCTGTCTTGGGTCAAAGCAGGCTCGCGTGATGGAGATTTGGATAGGAGACTCTGATGAATCAGACATTGTTCGCCTTGAGGATGAATATGGAAGAGAATAGAAAACCGAAGAGCATTAATCAGCCTGAATAATTCAGGTTAGTCATCTTTTAAGCTTTAAATTATCTGGGGAAGAATCTTTCCTGCCTCTCCAAAAAAAACAACAGCAGGCCACAACCTCCCTTTACATTCTGAACAAAGAGGAGAGATTTGGAAATGCTTCCAAGTGAAAATAATTTACAACTGCAAAAATTATTTACACTAATCTTATCAATAATACTATGTAAACAGATAAGGGGACTATTTCTATAAGAGATATATTTGGCATGAATTTTGCATGCTTAAAAAGCAGGGAGAAAAAAATGCAATCATTTCAAGACATAAATATTCAAAAACAAATAGATGAGGCTTTGAAAAGGACAAAATGTAAAAAAGTGCTCTATTTTTATGACGAATTAGGGCACAAGAAATTATTAGGTGTATTCGATAAAAAAAAGGCTTCTCAGATAAGAGAATACTATCGCAGTAGAAAATTAGTTGACCGCCTAACAGAACATGAAGTAAGAACAACTGAGCCAGATAGTATTTTTTGCGGATAACGTAAAAAAAAGACAGGCTACTCTGTAGTAAAAAGGGGACAGGCTACTTTTTCTGCATAAAATGGGGACAGGCTACTTTTTTATCAGAAAGAGAACATTCTCAACTTGTGGACAGAACAACAAAAAATGGGGCCTGTCCCCATTTTATGTCCCCTTTTTAAACCACTTGCCCCATCAGGAAGGCCTTTGGATACTTTGCCAGTATATTTTCAATAATACACTCTTCAATTTCTTGAGCAGTCCTTAATGTCATCGCTTTTTGAATGACTCTTTTCACAGTTTTATGCTCTACGGAACGCAAGGCCTTTTTTATCCTGGGGATAAAGATCGGGTTCATGCTAAATTTCTTTAAGCCTAATCCAAGCAATGCAATAGCAGAAAGAGGGTCTGCGGCCATCTCTCCACAAACGGTGATTTCTTTTCCCTCTCTATGGGCGGCCTCGATGATAAACTTAAGTAGCCTTAAAACGGAGGGATGCAAAGGCTTATACAGGTAGGAAACCAATTCATTTGAACGATCGACTGCCAGGTAATACTGGATTAAATCATTAGTGCCAATGCTTAAATAATCCACTTCTTTCACCAATAAATCTGTAATGGCCGCTGCAGCAGGTACTTCAATCATTACTC
>JAUWJP010000075.1 GCA_030607635.1 Candidatus Aminicenantota bacterium | reverse complement strand
GCCGCTGCAGTGAAGATCATTAAAGAAGTGGTGGGCGGGATAGCTATTTTAAATAGACCAAAGTCCGAGGAGGAATCATGAGACGTGCCATTGTATATATTATTGTTATTCTCTTTATCCCAGGAGCCCTGTCTGCTCAAACATCTTTAAACTTTGATGATTATTTTGTCGATAAAACCATGCGCCTTGATTATTTTCACATCGGAGATGCCAAAGAAGAATGGATCACAGTCGATCAGGTTTACGAGCAGAGTACCTGGGCAGGGAGCCAGCGTAACCTTATCGATAGCTTCGACAACGGCCGCTACAACGCTAAAATTTACGATTCTTCATCAGGACAGCTTATTTTCTCCAAAGGATTTGATAGCTATTTCGGTGAGTACAAGACAACTAACCAGGCTCTAAAGGGTATAAAAAGAGCTTATCACGAGACAATTCTCATTCCTTACCCTAAGAAAAACATCAGGTTTACTCTGGAAGTGAGGAATCGAGAGAATATTCTTCTGCCTCTTTTCAGCCAGGAGATCGACCCTTCTTCAGTAAGCATCATAAAAGAAAACTTAGACAAAAAAGTCAAAATCTTTGAAATTCGGAAAAACGGGAGTCCCCATGAGAAAGTAGACATAGCTTTCATCGCCGAAGGGTACACCTCTGAGGAAGGAGAAAAGGTTGAGGCAGATTTAAAGCGGTTCACCGAGATTTTTTAAACCACGAACCTTACAAAACTTACAAAGACAGGTTCAATATCTACGGTGTGTTCAAACCTTCAGAGGAAAGCGGTTGTGATGAACCCCGACCTGGAATCTTTAAAAACACTGCCCTCAATGCAACCTTTAATTCTCTGGGCTCAGAACGCTATCTCCTGACAGAAGACAACAAATCCCTTCGTGATATAGCGGCCCATGTTCCCTACGACACGCTTTTTATCATGATCAATCATAAACGCTACGGAGGGGGAGGAATCTACAATCTGTACTGCACCTTTACGGTTGACAATCAGTGGTATGAGTATCTCTTCCTCCACGAGTTTGGCCATTCCTTTGCCGGCCTCGCGGATGAATATTACACATCCTCTGTAGCTTATAATGAGTTTTATCCAAGAGGAGTGGAGCCCGCAGAGCCTAATATCACCGCTTTGCTTGATCCCAAGAACATTAAATGGAAAGATTCGCTGACTCCCCATATCGAAATTCCAACCCCCTGGGAGAAGGAAAGTTTTGACAAAATAGACCTGGCTTACCAGAAGATACGCCGTGAAATAAACGAAAAGATTACAAGGATGAAAAGGGAAAAGGCCCCTCAAGCCGAAGTAGAGAAGGTTGAACAAGAATCTGATCGACTCTCCAGAGACCATGCTAAGAAGGTGAATGATTATTTTTCAAAAAGCAGGTTTAGAGATAAGGTTGGCGTTTTTGAGGGCGCTGGCTATTCGGCCAAAGGCCTCTATCGACCTATGCTGGACTGCCTGATGTTTACCAAAGGAAAGAAGCCATTCTGCAAGGTCTGTGAGCAAGCTGTTATTCGTGTCATTAAATACTACAGCGAATAATTTTTGAAACTTCCTGACTTTATATTTCGGTGACTCAGCGAATGCTGGGCTAAAGATTGAGATGAGACTTTCCCGTTCCTTTTGACGCGTTATGAGAGCATCGGCAGTTTTGATATAATGTTGGCATGATTGGAGGAGGAAAAGTCAGGAATGCTGTTTCTGAGGAGTCTTACTTTACTGTAGATCTTCGTTCGGCCAACCAGGAGGAGCTTGAGAAAGCCCAAACAGAAATTCGAAAGATTTGCCGGGATGTTGCCGCTGAAGTGGGAGTTGAACTGGAAATGAACCTCAATGAACGGTCAAAAGCTTATCAGATTCTAGGAGCCGGGGATTCTTTTTTGGTGAGGACGGTTTTTGATATTCTTAAATTTCTCGAGGTTAAAGAAATAGAAGTGGATCCTCTGGGTTCCACAGAAGCCAACGTGGGAATAGAAAAAGGCATCCTCTCTGTGAATTTAGGGAGAACTTACGGCCGGTACAAACATACTCTGAGCGAAGAGGCAGAAATAGACGGGCTCTTTCTGGCTATGAAGCAAATCTTGCTTTTGATTTATTGCCTTAAATAGAAAAATTTCGGTCATTATATCAGCTTAACTATTTTTTCAAGCCAATCCTTATCTACATCTGAAAAAGCGTCGAATTTTCTGCTGTCTACATCGAGCACACCCCAAACTTGGTTTTCTTTATCTATAAGAGGAACTAATATTTCCGAATTTGAGCGGCTGTCGCAGGCCACATGGCCTGGAAATTTATGGACATCAGGCACAATAATTGTTTTTTTCGATGTTACTCCTGCCCAGCAAACTCCTTTCTCTTTCTCCAGGATTTGGCAAGCTAAAGGGCCCTGGTAAGGACCAATAATCAATTCTCCATCAATGAGAATGTAAAAGCCCGTCCAGAAAAACTGAGCCATCTTATGATGAAGGATAGCAGCGATTGTAGCCATGCGTGCAATCTTGTTTTCAGTTTTGAGAACAAGTTCCCGGAGTTGATCGTAGATTCTTTTATATCTTTTTTCTAGATTTTCTTTATCGGCCATGCTGGTCCTCTGCTGAAATACGTGAAGTCATTTCCATAAATGCTTTAGCACTAAAAGGCATTGCTGCGGCAACTTTAGCAAATGTAGCACCGTTTGAATAGTGAATTCAAGGAACATTTCTTTTTTATCGATGTATCGAGTTATATCCTGATCTTGCGCCTTATCCTACATTTTTCTCTTTAGATTTTACTGTAAAAGAGAATAGTTTTAATTTCCCCTTTTTATGAACCTTATAGTCTGTATAGAAAAAGTGCGGGCTGATGTCAGCAAAAGGGGGGTTGATGATGGGAACCAAAAAGGTGGGGGTTCTCTCCAGCCCGCAAAAAAGAACCAATATCATTATACAATGAAAAATATAAATGTAAAGAAAAAAGTTGAAAATTTTCAATTTTTTTTCAAATTTTATCTTGACATTGTAGCCTGTTTTTTATAAATACTTGAACAAGGCTAAGGAGTTGGAGAGAGTTACTCATATTTAAGCACTATTAGATGGAGTTTTTAATACATCCTTTTGGAGGTTTAAGTGAGAAGATACATCACCGCAATAGTTATATTTTCTTTAGTGTTTTTTGGTCTTAGTTCTTTATCTCATGGCGCAGGTTTTCTTATCTATGAGCACGGTGCTGCAGCGATGGCTATGGGTGGTGCATTTGTAGCTCTTGCCAACAATCCGTCAGCCATTTTCCACAATCCCGCTGGCATAGCCTTTTTAGAAGGAACCCAGATTTCTTTTGGCACAACCTTGATCTTTCCCATAGCCTCTTTGAGCCTGCCAAACTGGCCAGATCCCGCATATCAATCTGTGGACCAAGTGAGTCAGATGTTCTATCCATCGACATTCTACATCTCCCACAAGCTCAGTGATAAAATTGTCGCTGGTTTTGGATTCTTTAATCCCTACGGTATGGGAGTCAAGTGGCCCGAAGATTATCCTCTAAAGTATATTTCTATTCGGGATGACATGAAGACCTTTTTCTTAAACCCCACCTTGGCTTTCAAGGTCAATGAGAATTTTTCCCTGGGTTTTGGTGTTTCCTATATCTATTCAACCCTGGAATTTGAACTAGTTGAACATGTTGAGGATACAATTGATCTTACTCCCTACGTTGGTCTACCTGTTACGGCTTCCTATACGATGGATATCCCTCTTGTATTAGAGGCTACTGGCAGTGCGTGGGCCTTGAACGCAGGAGCTCTTTACAAGGGAGAGAATTTTTCCATAGGATTCAACTGGCGTGGCAGCTTCAAGATTGAATTTGATGGAGATTTAGCATTGAGTGCTCCGCTAGTCGATGTTACGATTCCTCCTCCTTGGGACCTATTACTTCCAGCAGGGACAGCCGAGGCAGTCGAAACACAAATAGCAGACCAAGTTCCAAGCGAGGGGGGAGCTCTCATTCCATCATTCAACATCCCTCACATTCTTGGTGTCGGGGTAGCCTTTAATTTGACCCAAAGCCTGATCATGTCGGCAGATGTGCATTATATACTGTGGAGCACTTATGATGAATTCACAGTTGAAGTTGATGTTCCTGGTTTTGACGATAAACATGTCGAGGAAAACTGGAAGGATTCATTTGTCTTCCGAGGTGGCCTTGAGTACAATCTGAATGAAAGATTTGCTTTGAGAGCTGGATTCCTTTATGATCAAACTCCTCAGCCTGATGAAACCGTAGACCCAATTCTTCCTGATGCTAACCGGTGGGCTCTTACCGGAGGTTTTGGCTATAAGGCCGGTAACTTTGTTATTGATGTTGCCTATCAGTATGAGCCGTTCCAAGACAGAACGAGTGAGAATAGAAGTATTCCAGCTTACCAGCACCCGTTATTAGGAAACCTTGGGCAGGGTACCTATAAAACAACAGCCCATCTCTTCGGAATAAGCATCGGTTTTGTTTTTTAGTCAATAAAATTAAATTCGGAGGTAAAGTAAATGGCGTTTGAATTCACCAACAAAAAAGGGGTAAAGTATTATCTTCATTTTAAGGATGTCAACCTGAAAGGAGGTCGTATTCAGAGAATCTACTTTTTTGCCCGTGATGTAAGGGACGGGTCGTTAGATGCGGTTCCTGAGAAATTCAAAGTTATCGAAACTGAAAGAACAGGCATGCCCATCCTGAAAAAGAAATAATATTTTCTCCTGATTTAATTTAAAGTTCCTAAAGAAGCTGTAGTAGATCATCATAAGAAGAAGGGGGGGAGGCCCCAGTCGAGGAAGAAGTATCTTTTCACTGATTAAGGCCTTGATTTCAGGCTATAATTTAACTCTCAATTTTTTTAATCTATTAATTCTTTGTATGCGTCCTCGTCTATCATGTCGAAAGTGCGGGCTTGAAAAACCAAACCCACCTTTTTATAGTTCGTAGGGGCTTGATTTATCAAGCCCCTACACTTCCAAAACAAAAAAGAAACAAAAAAGGAAACAAAAAAGGGGACAGGCTACTTTTTCTGTATGGACTGTCCACGCGTAAAAACAGTCCTTCTCATTCAAGAAAAAGTAGCCTGTCCCCTTTTTCTCCTCACTTTCTCTAAAATCTTCTGTGTCTTGAATTTTCTTCTTTACTTTTATTTTTTTCAGTGGTATAAAATACCATAATTTAAATCCAGAGAAAGGATGTTTTTTATTTAGTAAAGAGGAGATTTTTCGCCCCCGGTTAATTATCATTTTATTGAATGATTAAAGATTTGGAGGTATAAGTTATGGCTATTAGGATATCGGTTTCAACGGAAGGAAAAAGCAAGCAGGAGAAGATCGTTCTGACTCTCGGTTTTAGCTTATTAGCGCTTTTATTAGTGATTGGAGGAAGTATTTCCTGCAAGAAAAAAGCAGGAGAAGAAATGGCTCTGGGGGAAGAGGGCCTGGTGGCTAAAGAAGGCATTATTCTGTTTGAAGGTGTTGTCCATGTCGGTGGCGGAAAATATCTTTTTATTTCCGAAGCCAGTGGATTTGACATTATAGTTCAAGGCCCGCTAGAGTCAGATGATGTTGGTACACTTGTCGGCAAAGAGGTAAAAGGCAGAGGAGCATTTTCCCCTGAAAAGCCTTCCATTTTAATTGCGAATAACATTGAGGTTAAAGAGTCAGAGAAAGATTGGAGAAACGTTTTTACAAGAACCGAAGAATTTGTAATAGATGATTATTTGGACCTGGAAGCGAGAGAGGAATTTCAGGTCTTAAAAAACCTCTCCTTCGAAAAAAAAGAGGGGTGGGAAGGAATAGAAAGGGCAAAGGTATATGGCAAGCTGGAGGTGGAAACAGTAACAGAAGGGGAGGAAGAGAAAGAAATCTTCAGGATTATTGTTCTCGACGCAAAAGACGATGAAATCGGCAAAATCATTGTTGATAACTTCACAGATTTTTCTCAGTACTACATAAAAAAGTTAAAGTTTTTTGACAAACTCTGGTTTTATTTTACCGTAAAAGATACGGTAGAATGGAGAGTCAGGCGAAGGACTCGAGAGCTCTTTCATGCCGATGTTCTCTTTAACGGTCTTTTCTGAATAATATTATTCAGCACTAAAATTCAAATAGTTTAGAAATTCTTTTTCAGGTCAGGATATTTGCGGTGAAAGTCTGTTACATCCTGGAATGCCTTGGCTACACGTAGAGTTTTGGCTTCTTCAAAGATATTCCCGATAAAAGAGATGCTCGTCGGGCTTCCCTTTTCATCAAATCCGTTGGGCACAACGACTGCAGGATGTCCGGTGAGGTTTGTTAAAAGGAGATTATTCCCTCCGAAGGAGGGAGCGATATATACATCTATTCCTTTCATCTTCTGGGCCATCTCCTCCATGAGGAGAGTCCTGACGCGGTTAGCCTGAATATATTCCACAGCGGGAATGAGCCTTGCCTGCCGGAAGGTGTTTGGCCAGGCTTGTTTTATCTGTCTAACCAGCAAGTCATCCCTGTTGCTTCGGGTGAGTTCATCGAAGGCTGCTGCAGCCTCTGCATTCAGGATAAAAGAGAGCGCGTTAACCGGAAGTTCTGGAAGATCAAAAGGCACAAGTTCCGCTCCAAGGGAACGGAGAGCTTCGAGTGAAGCTTCGTCATTTTTCTTGTTTCTGTATTTTTTTTCAAAGGCTTTTTTCAGGTAGCCGATACGGATATCCTTGAGATCAAGCGACGGATCCCAGTTAAAGGGGAGATTTACAACGGTAAAGTCTTTTCCATCCGGGCCGTATATAGCGTTGAAGACCAGAGAACAATCTTCAACAGAGCGGCAGATGGGACCGATTTTGTCCATGCTCCAGCTTAAAGCCATGGCCCCATAGCGGCTCACGCGGCCGAAAGTGGGGCGCAGTCCGGTTACACCGCATCTTGCAGAAGGAGAAACAATAGAACCCCAAGTTTCAGTGCCGATGGAAAATCCTACCAGGCCAGCAGCCGTTGCAGCGGCCGAACCAGCAGATGAGCCGCTCGAACCTTGCTCTGGATTCCAGGGATTTTTTGTTTTTCCGTCAAACCAGACGTCCCCCCAGGCTAAGGCTCCCATCGTAAGCTTGGCCAAAAGCACTGCTCCTGCTTCCTCGAGTCGTTTAACCACAGTGGCATCTACATCTATGATTCGGTCTTTGTAAGGCATGGCCCCCCAGGTCGTCTTGATTCCCTTTGTAGAAAGAAGGTCCTTTGCCCCCCAAGGGATGCCGTGAAGAGGTCCTCTGTAGCGGCCCGAAGCTATTTCTTTGTCAGCCCGCTTTGCTTGAGCTAAAGCCAATTCTTCTGTCAAAGTGATGACACATTCCAAGCGGGGACCAAATTTTTTAAGCCGTTCGATGTAAAGTTGGGTAAGCTCGGTTGAAGTTATTTTCCTCGATTTTATCAGCTGTGCGAGTTCTGTTACGGGATAAAAGGCTAAATCTTCGAAATTAGAAGGCACTTGAATACCCGAAGCCTCAGGCATTTTTACAGGCTTCCGGTCTTTTAACAAATCCATTCCAGGTGTAACAGGATTAAAAAGCAGAGCTGGAGGAACACTGTTTTGAAGGGAAACTCTTCTCAACTCTTTGAATCTCGAAAGGTTTCTCCTTACGTTATCCAGCATCATTTTTCTTTCTTTGGAGGTGAATTCGAGCCCGATCACCTTTTCACTTGCGGCGATATCTTTCGTTGTTATTCTCTTTCCTTTGATATGGTACAGAACAAAGGCTCCGCCTATAATAAGAAGAAAAACAGAGG
>JAUWJP010000115.1 GCA_030607635.1 Candidatus Aminicenantota bacterium | reverse complement strand
CTCCTGGAAGAGAAGGCTCGAGGCAGAGCACATAATCTGATTTTATGGAAAGGTCTCGAATGGTATCGTTAGATATATCACTGCCTATCTCTTCGGCTGAATTGATGAAAACGGCAATTTTCTTTTTAGGCTGGATATTTAGCTCTTTTAGTGCCTTGAAAGAATATATAGCCATAACAAGGCTAGCCTTCATATCTAAGACTCCAGGGCCGAACACTTTATTTTCAGAAACATAAAAAGGCATTTTGCGAATCTTGCCCACAGGCCAGACTGTATCAATATGAGTAAGGATTAAAATTTGTCCCTTTTTTTCTTTAAGCTTAGAAGAAGGATACTCGGCAAGATGAAATGCACCTAACTCTTTTTGGGGAAAGCGAGTTATTTTGGCACCTGCTTTTTTTAACTTATCAATGACATAAGCGGAACAAGCATCTACAGCTTTTTTTTCTCCAGAGGGAGATTCACGCCCAACTATATCTTTTAGAAGGCTGATCATCTCTCCCTGGCGAGATTTAAAGTAATAAAAGAAATCCATGATTTCTCCTTCTTTCTGCGATTATAAATGTATCATATAAAAAAGGGACAGGCTACCTTTTTTCCTGTTTTACCTGCTTGGCGAAGGCTGTATGGTGAAAAAACCGTGAGAAAGGCTGAGCGGGCACGGTTTCTCTCCGAAGGAGAGGAGAGCGAAGCCTTGAGAATAAATGGGGACAGGCCCCATTTTCTGGCTGAGAATGTCCCCTTTCTTACAAAATGGGGCCTGTCCCCATTTATTAACCATATTGCCTGAGCCTTTTCCTTTCTCAAGCAAACAAAAATTTGGCCTTTCTAAAAAACTCGCTAACTTCTCTAAAAATTCTTCCTAAAGGTCGCTGTCTGAGCTTAATCGCCTGGAAACGGCAAACCTCATGGCAACACATGCAGTGGATACACAGGCTTCTATCTATCCAAACTAAATCCCCGTCTAATTTTGCAGCTCCTTTGGGGCATATGTCTACACACTCCATACATAAGGCGCACTTATTCAATATAATCTTTGGAGTGAGTGTCAGCTGACCTTGGATGAAACCGTGAAGGAACGAGGGAATTTTTCTCTTAATAAAACCAATAGCAACGGCTGAATGTTTAAAATTCCTAACCTCAACACCACTAATGTCTTCTCCTGAAATCTCTATCTTCTCAATTTCGCCTGTTCCTAAGCCTCTTTCGTGGGCGTTCTGAGTCGTGAAGATATTCATAGGATTAAAACGCACAATTTTTGATGCGACAGCATCCACAGCCACGCTATCTTGAGAGGCAAGGATGACGCCAACTCTTTTAGGACTTCCTCCAGATGGACCCTCACCCTCCATGGCGACAATCGCATCCATGATGGTCAGGTGCGGCGGAGCACAGGAAAAGATATCCACGAGCATCTGGCTGAACACATCGCTCTGTTTATACAAGCGATGATAATCGAGACGAAGTCCGTAAGGAATTATGCCGAACATGTTTTTCACTGCCCCTGTGAACACAGTAAGAGAATGGGTCTTTAATTTGGGGAGATTCAGGATATAATCTGCTTCATGAAGCAAAGGAGAAATAAGGACCTTTTTTAAAATTTGCCCGTTACAGATGACTTCTCGAAATCCTCTTTGCTTCAGGTTAATAAGGCGGACACCCAAATCATTGCAAACCTTGCGGTAACCGGATAGGAGAAAGCCATCTTTTTCCTTTGATTGGACATCATCTCCGACTGTTATTTCAAGATTAAGTTCTAACAAAAGGCGCAGGACTTCTTTAGTAAAGTAAGGATGAGTAACAATAGCATCATCTGGAGATGAAGGAGGGGAGAGATGATTTATTTTAACAAAAACTTTGCTTCGAGGCTTAATGATATTCTCTAAACCGCCTAGGAGAGATAGGCTCCTCTTCAAGGCGCTGTAAATCTCTTCACTATTATAGTCCGCAGTTTTTACGATCGAGACTTTTGCCCTTTTCATTTTTTTTATTATATGCAAGTTAAGATAGAAAGACGAGGATATATATGTTGCTAGGCGAAGGCTGTATGGTGAAAAAACCGTGAGAAAGGCTGAGCGGGCACGGTTTCTCTCCGAAGGAGAGGAGAGCAAAGCCTTGGGAATAAATGGTTGGGAATAAATGGGGCCAGGCCCCATTTTCTGTATGAGAATGTCCTCTTTCTTACAAAATGGGGCCTGGCCCCATTTATTCCCTGGGGCAAAAGCAACGTGTTTTTAAACCATATTGCCTGAGCCTCCTCATCATGGAAAAAGATATGCTTAAAACAGGATGCAGAGGATTGACAAGGAAGGTTCAGTTTATTACTTTCTAGGCTATGAACATCCTCATCATCGCCGGCGCAGTTTCATTAATCATATTGATCTGTTTTTTCTTTCTGTTTGCTCTTTACAGTCTTCTGGAGAAAGAAAAGAGAGCGTTCTGGCGCAGCAGTATTGTTTTCCTTTTTTTAATCATCATAAGTATTATTTTTTTTCTCGCTGAAGCCCCGTTAAAAAATTGGCTATTTGGCACCGCCTTTATTTTACTAATCTTGGATCTTGTAATCCTGGTGCTTTCTCCCTTAAAAAGAAAATCAACAGAAATTGTGGGAGGACAGAATAAAGTTGATGAAAGAGACGTTATCTTTGCTCGTTTTGAATACATGGAAGGGGCTGAGACTTATGAGGAGTATTATGGGAGAAGACCTGAATACAAGAAGATAGATGATGAAATAAGAAAGTTTCCCGACATCCTTTCTCACCCTCATCTGGAAAAAAATCTACTTCTTTCCGCTCTGGCTTCTGCAGAGTTTGACTTTCTTGAACACCAATTAACTCAGGTGAGTGGAAGAGAAAGTAGAGAAAAATCTCAATTGCCACCTTCTGAAAACACTCGAATAATAAAGAAAATCATAAAATATTTAGGCTCTGATCACTGCGGTATCTGTCTTTTAAATCAAGCTTATGTTTACTCTCATGTAGGAAGAGGACCAGAACATTATAGTGAGGAAATAAAGCTTGAACACAAATACGCCATTGTCTTTGCTTTAGAAATGGATTTAGGGATTGTTGCATCTGCTCCTAAAGAACCTGTTATTGTCGAAACTGGGAGGAAATATGTTGAAGCAGCAAAAATATCTATCATAGTTACTAATTTCATCCGCCGCCTGGGCTATCCAGCCAGAGCTCATATTGCCGGCAGCAATTATCAAGCTATGCTGCCCCCACTCGCCTGGCTGGCTGGATTGGGAGAGTTGGGGAGGCTGGGGATTCTCATAACCTCCAAATTCGGGCCCAGAGCGAGGTTAGGACTTATTACAACTGATCTTCCTCTGGTTGCGGATAAATCAAAAAAATTAGGTATCCAGAATTTTTGCCAGAAATGTAAGAAATGTGCCAAAAATTGCCCAGCCCAGGCCATTCCTTATGAAGAGAAGGTAGAGGAAAACGGGGTGATGAGATGGGTGATCAATCGAGAGGAATGCTATAAATTCTGGAGAAAAGCAGGGACTGACTGCGCTGTTTGTATTTATGTCTGTCCCTACAGCAAATCGGACAATGCCTTCCATAACTTCATCAGGATAATGGCACAAAACTCTTCTGCTGCCCAATCCCTTTCAGTCTGGGCAGATGACTTCTTTTACGGTCGCATTCCCCTTCGTAGAAAATCTCCTTTAAGATAGGATTTGATTTATATTGGATTTAAAAATGATTACTATTTAATCGGCTTATTGTATTTTTTTTCTCCAAGGGGAGACCACATCCCATAGCTTTCTTCATGGATCCGGCATTTGCCTTCAGATGTCCAACGGAATCCGTAGTTATAGCCGAACCACAGGTATTTATCTCCGCCTCCATTCTCGGTGGTGATAATATAGCGAGCAGCTATATTGCCAATTCCAAGCACCTTTCTACCCGGCAAATCTGTATCTCCTTTATTAGCATCAAAAGGAATCCAGCCATAAGGTGGAAGATAAACCTCTGTCCAGCGGTGATAGACATCATCGAAGCTGGCATCATCTCCACGGCGGCTTACGGCACCCACGTAGCGGATAGGAACCCCCAGAGTTCGGCACAGAGCGATCATAGAATAAGAATATTCTGAGCATGAAGCCGTGCCTCGTTTAAGAACTGTAGGGGCAGGATTCCAGCCTCCCAATGGCTTGAGGTTATAAGTCAGGTGTTTTCCAAGGAAATCATAGATGCGTCGGGCGATCCAGTAAGGATTTTTCTCCTTTCCAGCGATTTTTTGAGCAAGATTCTTGATATAAGGATCATGGATAAGATATTTATCTCCGTCCTGGGTATACTTTTTCCTAATTTCTTTAGGAATGTCTTCCAGACTTCCTATTTTATCCGGATAAATAAAGTACTCCGCAGCATATATTTTTGCTTTCACTTTCCAGCCTGGCTTAACGACTGAATAGCCTTTTAAATCCTTAAAACGAAAATGAGCAATTTTTTGACCCCAGCTATCTTGGATGATCTCCTCCGGTTCAGGGTCAAACTGGACAGATCCCAGCAGAGACTGATTATTACGAATTCCAGGAATGGGAAGGTATATGTCTAGAGTTTTTACTGTCCCTGGGCCGTAGTTTCGAAATTCTTTTATAAAATGCAGGGACATCTGGCGCTCATCCCACCTGGAGAAAATATCTTTACTGAAGACATCTATCTTGTATATCTCGTCATTTTCATAATCGACATTCCAAAGCACATTATCCCCCCAGGCAAGGCCATAGGCGAACGGACCATAGGCACGCAGGGAAGAAAGACATAATCCATCAGAAGGATTAACCAGATAAATTCGGTCTTCACTCCTATCTGTTACCCATAAATATTTACCGTCATAAGCGAGACCCGCCGGTTCTCGAGCCGGAGAAGGAAAGGTTTGGACCATCATCCCGTCCTCGGGGGAAACCTTGATCAGAATATCTCTCCTGTAATCAACGGTCCAGACGTACTTTCCATCCCAGGCAAGATCGCGGGGATTGGAGCTGTTTGATTCCAGGATCGAAATAGCTCTTCCTGTTTCAGGATCTAAGAGGTACATGTAGTTCTCACCAGAATCTATATGCCAGAGATACTTTCCATCCCAAGCCAGCCCTTCCGGATGGTGGCCAGGGGAGTCAAAAGTTTTAAGAACCTTCCCACTCTCCGGGTTTATCTTGTATATTTTATCTGTAAAATTATCTGCAAGCCACAGATTTTTCCCGTCAAAGGTTAAGCCTGTCGGGCACGGACCGGGCGTTTTTATAACCTTTTGGATATCTCCAACTTTTGCCCAGCTTAAAGATGAAAGAATAAATAAAATACAAATGCCTATGCTTATCTTTTTCATGAAAACCTCCTTTTGTTGCGTCTGGCTTTCTCCAATTATAAAAAAAAGAAAGACCTTTAGCAAAGATTTTTAATTTGTTATTTTAGGAAAGCTCTTTGGTTTGACATCCAAGCTTTAAATAATATATGGTTAAAAAAATCAACCAAATATGAGAGGAGAAGGGAATGGATACCAGTCGTAGGCATTTTCTAAAAAGCATCGGCTTGGGCATCGGAAGTTTTAGTGTTCTTGGTTTATCCGCTAAAAACGCCCAAGCTGAACTTAAGAAAAAATTAACCAAGATAAAAGATTCATCTCCAACCGAAATTGCTCAAGATGAAGATTTCTGGTTCTACGTTCAGCAGGCTTTTGATTGTGACCGAAGCATCATTAACCTCAACAACGGAGGTGTTCATCCAGCCCCAAAAATTGTCATGGATGCTGTTCACCGTTACCTGGATTTCGCTAACGGCGCTCCTGCTTATAACTCTTGGCAAGTCCTTCGGCCCAGAAAAGAACTCATTAGAAAAAAACTAGCTGATACTTTCGGCTGCTCGGCTGAAGAGATTGCCATCACCAGGAATGTAACTGAAGCCATGCAGATCGCTCTCCTTGGGCTTGAGCTTAAGCCTG
>JAUWJP010000133.1 GCA_030607635.1 Candidatus Aminicenantota bacterium | reverse complement strand
GTCCAAAGACACAAATCTGATATAATTAGAAACCAATCATGCTTGAATTTAAAAATTATTTAAAAGAAAAAATTCACAAACTGCTGAAAGAAAAATACCCTCTTAATCTTTCAGAGCTTGAAATAAGCTACACTCCCCAGCAAAAAATGGGTGACTTGGCCCTGACCTTCCCTGTCCAGCTGGCTAAAAATATGAAAAAAGAGCCAAGAAAGCTCGCCCTGGAAATCATTCCCCTTCTCTCTTCACTCGAAGGAGTGGAAAAGATCGAAGCAGCAGGGCCAGGCTATATCAATCTTTTCCTGGAGCGAGAAAAATTCTTTTCTGGCCAGCTTCACTCAATAGGGCAAACATCTCTCTCACCAGAGGAAGAAAAAATCATAATCGAGCACACCAACATCAACCCCAACAAAGCAGCCCACATAGGCCATCTAAGAAACGCCTGCCTCGGCGACACCCTGGGCCGCTGTCTTAAATACAAAGGAGAAAACGTCGAAATTCAGAATTATATAGACGACACTGGAGTCCAGGTGGCAGATGTTGTCTTCGGCTTCATGGAGCTTGAGAAAAAGAGCCTGTCCCAGATCAAAGAAATAAAGGAAAAATTTGATTATTACTGCTGGGATCTTTATGTGCGCGTCTCTTCTTATCTAGAGAATAATCCCCAAGCAGAGACAAGAAAGTCTGAAATTCTAAAAAAAATCGAGGAAGGGAAAAACCCTGAACACGAGACAGCACATCACATCTCCCGCCGAATAATAAAAGCCCATCTCCAGACAATGGGAAGAATCGGAGTCAATTATGACCTTCTCCCTTGCGAAAGCAGCATACTCCACCTTAAGTTCTGGGAAAAAGCTTTCTCACTCTTGAAGGAAAAAAAAGCTATCTCCTTCGTAAAAGAAGGGGAAAACAAAGGCTGTTGGGTGATGTACCTTGAAGACGAATCTGAAAAGGAAAAGATCATAGTCCGTTCTGACGGGACGGTGACCTATGTCGGGAAGGATATTGCCTATCAACTCTGGAAATTTGGTCTTCTGGAAGAAGATTTTTATTATGAGCCCTTTTTCAAAGAGGATGGCAAGATTGTCTGGATAAGTACTACCACGCCAGAGAAGGAATCTCCCTCATTTGGAAAAGGAAGTCAGGTCTATAATGTTATAGATACAAGACAGGCCTATCTCCAGAAAATTGTTGTCCAGGGCCTAAAATCTCTGAAATTTCTCGCTCAAGCTAAAAAATCCACCCATTTCTCTTACGAGATGGTTGCCCTTTCTCCAAAAAGCCTGAAAGAGCTCAATCTGAGGGTTTCAGAAGAAGACAAGGAAAAAGACTTCCTTGAAGTCTCCGGAAGAAAAGGACTGGGCGTGAAAGCCGATGATCTGCTGGACAGACTGGAGGAAAAGGCTTTAGCAGAGGTGGAGAAGAGAAATCCAGAGCTTTCGGAAAATCTAAAAAAAGAAACAGCTCACAAGATAGCCAGCGGAGCGCTCCGCTACTTTATGCTCAAATTCGCCCTAAATTCTATCATCGTTTTTGACTTTGAAGAAGCTCTTAGTTTTGAGGGAGAAACAGGCCCTTATCTTCAGTACACGTTTGTCAGGATCAACAGCATCTTTCGCAAGCTGAAGGAAAGAGAAGGTTTCGAGGAGAAGGATATCCAGACCCTTCTTTCTTCAGAGAGGATTCCGTTGGAAAAGCTTTCTGAATCAGAGCCGGCTAATTTCTGGGATCTAGTTCTCTATGCCTCCCAGTTTGAAGAAGAGGTTCTCCATTCCATCCGTTCTATGGAATTCTCGCACTTAGCAAAATACTCTTTTACGCTCTGTCAGAAGTTTAACGCTTACTACCACCTTTATTCTATCTTGGCTGAAGAGAATAAAGATATGAAACGCATTCGTATCTTAACCATCTATTACATCAGAGAAGTGCTCAAGCGCGCTCTTTCTCTCATGGGCATCCCGCAACCAGAACTGATGTAAATGAGTTAGTAATAAATGTAGGGATTTGATTCATCGAATCTTCCTGAATGTAGGGGCTTGATTCATCAATCCCACCGTTTGATTCTGTAGGGGTTTGATTCATCAAGCCCACCTTTTATAATTTATAATTTATTATCCACAAACAGGAGCAGAAAATGATTGAAGTTGAAAATCTTACCAAAAAATTCGGGGATCTTGTAGCCTTTAAAAACTTAAATTTTAAAGTTGAAAAAGGAAAAATCTGGGGACTTCTCGGCCCAAATGCTGCTGGAAAAACAACAACCATGAGAATTCTCACAGGCTATTTGCCCGCCACTGACGGAAAAGCATCTGTAGCTAACTTCGATGTCTTCGAGAAACCCAATGATGTCAAAAAAATTACTGGCTACCTTCCTGAAAATGTCCCCCTTTACCCTGAAATGACGGTTCATTCCTACCTGAGTTTTGTCTCAGAAATCAAACAAATTCCCGCATCTCAAAGAAAAGAGCATATAGAGAAAGCCGTAGAAATGAGCGGCTTAGAATCAGTGAGAAAGAGGCTCATCAAAAATATTTCTCGAGGATTCAAGCAGAGAGTGGGGATCGCTCAAGCCCTTATCCATAACCCTCAAGTACTCGTCTTAGATGAGCCAACTGCCGGCCTTGACCCGGCCCAGATAATAGAAATAAGAAAGCTCATAAAATCCCTCAAAGGAGAACAAACCATCCTCCTCTCGACTCATATCCTTGCTGAGGTGACTCAGACATGCGATGGAGTTGTTATTATTAACGAAGGCAATCTCATGGCTTCAGGCTCTCTGGAAGAGCTCACAGCTTCCTTCAAGGAAAAAGAAGGAGTCGTCATCAAACTCAAAAAAGGAGGAAAAGATGTCCTTTCACTCCTGCAGAAAATTCATGGCGTCGACAAAGTCAGCCATGCAGATGACGAGTTCAAGATAGAATGGACTAAAGGAAAAGACATGAGGGATGAAATCACAAAGCTCATCGTTGATAAAGAATTAGGCCTTATCGAAATGAGGCCTCTCGCCATGAATATCGAAGACCTCTATCTCAAGGTTATCTCAGGAGGTGTCGAGCAATGAAAAACATATGGGCTATCTTCAAGAAAGAAATAAAAACCTACTTCACCTCCCCTATCGCCTATGTGGTTATAACTGTGTTTCTAGTTCTGATTGGATTTTTCTTTTACAGTCTCATCTGGTGGTTTAATTCCCAATCTCTTCAAATGGCACAAAATCAATATTATTATCAGCAACTCAACATAAACCAGATGGTTTACTCTCCCCTCTTTCAAAATATGAGCATTATCCTCCTCCTCATGATACCTCTGCTCACCATGCGCCTTTTTTCTGAAGAAAAGAAAATCAATACAGATGAGTTGCTTTACACCTGCCCCATTTCTATAAACCAGATAATTCTGGGAAAATATTTTGCTTCTCTTTTCGTGCTTCTGGCAATGCTGCTTTTGACTGGAATCCTCTCCATCTTTACTTTTGCCTACGGAAACCCAGAGCTTGCCCCCATCCTGAACGGTTATCTCGGACTGTTCCTTATGGGAGCGGCTTTTATAGCTGTAGGAATTTTCTTCTCTTCTCTGACCGAAAACCAGATTGTCGCTGCCGTCTTGACTTTCGGCACGCTCCTACTCTTCTGGATTCTAAACTGGGCTTCCTACTCTGCAGGAGGGATATGGAAAGGTGTCCTCAATTATCTCTCTTTTATTCAGCATTTTGACGACATGACACGAGGAATTCTGGATACAACAGATCTCGTTTATTACCTCAGCTTCATCTTTTTGGGTCTTTTTCTCACTCATTCTGTCATCCAATCCAGAAGGTGGAGGTAAAAAATGGAAAAAATCAAGCAATACTTGAATTATATAGCTTTAGCTCTGATATTCCTTTCCCTGGTCTCCCTTAGAATCTGGCCTTATAAAAAAACAATAGCCCTCGTTTTAGGACTTTTAGGAGTAGCCGCCTTAGCAGCATACATCATCCTCAATCTCTCGGTTCTCAAACAAAGCTTTAAGCGAAAATCCTTCATCTATTCCGGCAACTTGATTTTCATTGTTGTCCTTGTCCTCGCTATTCTGGTTCTGATCAATTATTTCTTTTCCCGCCACCACCACAGGTTCGACTTTACCGAAGCTAAAATTCACAGCCTCTCTGACCAATCCATAAAAGTCCTGGAAAATTTAAAAGACGAGGTTAATGTCTTATGTTTCTTCCGTGAAGGAAACATCAGCCAGGCTAAAATGGAAAACCTGTTGAAAATCTACAATTATCATTCCAAAAAAATAAAGTATCAATTTATCGATCCTGACAAAAATCCAGGCATGGTCAAAAGATATGACGTAACACAAGACGGAACAACCATCCTTGAGAGCGGAGATAAAGAAAGCCGCATCACTTCCACAGATGAAGAGGATATCACCAACGCCATCATCAAAATATCAAGAGAAAAGAAAAAAGTGCTCTATTTTCTCGAAGGCCACGGCGAGGCAAGCATCGAAGTAAGTAAGGAGAAAGGCTATACTTTAGCTAAAGAAGAGTTAGAAAAACTAGCTTACGAAGTAAAAAAGCTGACTCTAGCTCTCTCTGATACTTTTCCCCAAGACTGCGCTCTCCTCGTTATTCCCGGCGCTGAAAAGGACCTCCTTCCCAACGAACTGGAGACAATCCGAAACTACATAAGCGAGGGCGGCAGAGTCTTTTTCATGGTCGATCCCGAGACCGCTCCAGGTCTTAAGTCCTTCCTCGCAGAATACGGGATTCAACTCGAAGATGACCTGATCGTGGATACCGTATCTCGCCTCATGGGGGGAGATTACTTCATGCCCATAGTGAGTGAATATGAATACCACGAGATCACAAGTGAATTCCGGTATGCAACCTTCTTCCCTTTTGCCCGTTCGGTGAGTGTAGCTGAGGAAAAACCAGAGGGAATCTCTGCAAACATCCTGGCCAAAACAAGCCCCAACTCCTGGTCAGAAAGACAGCTCGCAGAGACTCAGGTGGCATTCAATAAAGACAAAGATAAAGAAGGACCCATCTCTATTGCGGCAGTAGTAACCGTTGAGCCGAAGGAAGAAGAAAAGGAAAAAAAAGAAACGGAAGAAGAAAAAAAAGATAAGAAAGAGACAGAAGCTAAAGAAGAAAAGCAAACAGAAGAAGCCGAGGAGACAAAACAAGAAGGACGCCTGGCAGTTTTCGGTGATTCAGATTTCGCCACCAACCGCTATTTTAACTTCTCTGGCAACGGAAATTTCTTCTTGAATACAGTAAACTGGCTGACTGAAGAGGCAGACCTTATCTCCATACAGCCTAAGACATCCTCTCCCCGGACGATTCACATGACTGCTACCCAGGGAAGAATACTCTTCTTCGTCTCCCT
>JAUWJP010000009.1 GCA_030607635.1 Candidatus Aminicenantota bacterium | reverse complement strand
TTTCTCTCTAACACATCTTTGCCAGTTCCTCCTTGAATTTCTTGACGCGCTCTAGGAGTGTTTAACCCTCCCAATTGTTCCGGGCAAACTGGGATAAGAATTTCGTTGTTTAGGAGTTCAAGCGCTTTATCATTTTTATTGTGTTTTTTATCCCATCTACAGTTTATCCCCAAGAGGCAGGCGCTTATAAGTTTCATAAATTTCGTAAGCTTATCTCTGTTTATATATTTTCCTTTTATTTTGTCTTTCCTGAATAACTAAAAGAATTTTGTTTCATTTTAATCCATTTTTCACTATCTATGCCAATCGAGTTGCCGCACATGCATTTAACTTCATTTCCATCCCGGGCACTATAATCTTTCACTATTCTATTTTTCCAGCAGTGCCGCAATCTTCCCTTTCCCACTTTTATATACCTGAAAATTTTCCTGTTACATTTAGAGCATTTTATGGTTATCATTTATTTTTATTCGTATATCCTCTTTTAGATTTCATGAGATTATGGGTTGCTCTCTATAAAAAGCAGGGAGGCGATAGGCTATGAGAAATTCCAACCCCGCCAATTCCTGTATTGTCCCGTGTCAGTCTGGCCGTGGGCGTAGGCTTGGTGCCAACCTTCGGACACCGGCATCTCTCGGTAAAGGCGACGTCGCCATGCCTCAAGGGGAAGTCGCCGGCACCCCATGAAATCGGCAGCACAGATGACCCTGTGTTCAGTCATGGATGATATATCCTCCAAGAAACGATATCCCTCTTCGCAGCGAAGGAGATGGTGGTCGAGGATTAAAGTGTTCACTCCCTGGGCGAGTTGCGCAGCGTTATGTCGGGCGTTTTTTCGGTTTGTTGATGAGAGATGCCGTAGATATATGGGGGGTCCGGAAGCCAGAACTATGTCAGGTTTCCAGTCTAGTATTTGTGTTATGGGAAAGACATCTAAAAGTTGGATGTCCGAGGCGTGTACAAATATCCTCTCTTCATCCTGGATTCGGGTCATCATCACCTTGCCCAGACCCTTATTGGACTCCCCATGAGGCACAGGATGAGAGAAGCTCAACAGACCGCGGTTTTGTCCCTCCGCATTGGTGAGGGCTCGACCAAGAACCTCTGACAGGTCTCTGGAGCGTTTAGCCATAGCGGGGGAGAGATTACGGGAGTTCTTACACCACAAACGAGGTTTTTTGAAGAGCGAAGCGACCTCCTGGGCTGCTAGCTGATAAGGATTGGCATGTGGCAGCGGAATATGGTCGCCGTGAAAGTGGCTGATGACGATATCGGTGCTATCCTTCAAGGCACTCTTGATTTCTTGACGAACCCTTTCGCCAACCGCTACTTGAAAAGGATGGGGAAGAAGTTTGTAACGTTGATAACCCAAAGCAACTCCGGGATCAATGACTATTTTGCGGTCTTTGGTTTCCACTACACAGGAGAGACCCCGGACTCCCAGGGATTCAGTACCCAGGATCTTAATTCTCATATTCTATCCCTAAAAATAGCACGTTTACTGCCAGCCTCTCACAAATCCATAGGAGGTGCCACGAGTGTTGTACAGATAAGGGATCTTTCGGACAAGTGCAATATAATGCATTCTACCTGGTGGTATTTCAGATATCAAGCGCAAGATGGTTGTGTAACAATGGCTGTTTACGCCTAATACAGCAAACGGGAGGGAGTCAGGGTTAAATTAGTGGCAGTCCAATTGTAATCTTCAAATTGAGGCCGGACTAAGCTAACTAATTTATTTTGCATAAACAGGGCACTTCATTTTTGCAAGAATAAGTCTTGAATATGTAATTTTTGGACAAAATTCTACTTACTCTTGACGGTGTTATGCCTCCTGAGATAAGTTGGAGTGTAGAAGTTTAAAAAAGGAGTTAGAAATGAAGGTGCGCAGAGTCAGAGAGATAAAAAATTATTACTATGAAGAATATGGAAAGCGATAAATATGATTAATCAAGAAGTCCTCTCAGCATTGAAGTCATGGTTTGCCGAATATGTGAAAACTTTTCGATCAGAAGATGCTGTTATTCAGCAAAATATGGATATGAAAGAGCATCATACCAGGCGCGTGTGCACCGAGATTATAGCGATCGGGAAAAGCTTGGATTTGAATCAAGAAGACCTTCATCTGGCAGAAGTTATAGCGCTTTTGCATGATGTGGGGCGATTTGTGCAGTACGCTCGTTACGGCACATTTTTGGATCTGAGATCCGAAGACCATGCCCAGCTAGGGATTAAAATTCTTCGCGAAAACTCTGTATTAAAAGGTATCGATCATTCAACACGTGAACTCATCTTGTGTGCTATTGCTTATCATAACCATACAGAACTTCCTGGAGGAGAAACAGAAAGTTGCCTGTTTTTTACAAAATTACTTCGTGATGCTGATAAATTGGATATCTGGCGAGTTGTTACTGATTATTACAGCAAAAAAAATGGCCCCCATAATGAGGTTATAGAACTTGGATTACCTGATACTCCAGAAATATCAGATGAGGTATGCATGGAATTGATGGCAGGCAAGAGCGTAAAAGTGGAAAGTTTGAAAACTCTTAATGATTTTAAGCTTCTTCAAATGGGATGGGTTTATGATATTAACTTCCCCAGAACATTTCAGCTCATTCGAGAGAGAGGCTATCTAGAAATGATCCGCGATGTTCTTCCTCGCTCAGAAAGGATATTAAGAGTCTATTCCAGAGTTCAGTCTTATCTGGAAGAAAACTGTAGGGGAAAAAGGGGACATCTATGAAAAGGACAAAATATGGGGATAGTCTCCATTTTACTTATAGCCTGTCCGTATGCGATGAGGTAACACAGAGTCCGGGATTTCTGGGTTGGATACGTCATGCCACATTCTACCCATCATTATATAGATTTTTAGTTTATTTTTTTATAAGATTTAACATTCTAAAGCCGAGAAATAAGTAAATATAAATTTAGAGAAAAAAATATTGCAATTTTAATGAGCTCTGAATATTGAAAATTAGATTTCTGGAGGGAGATCAACCAGCATTTAGAGGCTGTAGTATTATTTTGCGACGAAAATAGCTATTTCAAGCGGTAAAGGTGGAACTGGTAAGACATTTGTTGCTACCAATATAGCGTCTATTCTCGCGAAAAAAGGCAGAAGGTTAAATACTTCTCTATGTGATCAAAAGGGAATACAAAATAAGCATTGGCTGATGAGTATTACCAAAACTTAATTTATGATCATTAAAAATTATTATAAAAGAAGTAGAAGAGATAGGTTTTTCTTTGAGAGATAAAATTTTTAAAACGCTTATTCATGATGATTATTATAATGATGGTCATATATTAAATTTTAGAAAGGATTAAATAGTTATGGAAATTTCTAAATGGAAGAAGCAGATCGAGATGGAACGAAAACAAAAGGACATGGTTTTTGCAGCCTTGTTATTCCCTTTTTGCCGATATGAGCAGATATAATGATCGAACAATCATTAATTAAATCATACACGTCTAAGGTCTTTAAATGCTGCATTGTACTTTCATAAGGGTTAGTTCTTTTCTCAATGAGCCTAAACTCTCCTCCATTTTCTATCTCGTAAATAAACATATATTTTGCCATGCCCAGCATCTTCGGAAAAATATTTATGCCGTCGTTGGTTGGAATGGCAATTCTTACTCGGTCTTCTTTATTGACATCCAATTTTTTGGCTTTCAACAATCTTACATAATTCTTAAAGAAGAAATACATGCATTACGCTCGGAGCCGCATCCAAATCGAGAATTTTATTTCCATGCTGAATATCCATTACCTTAATTGCCCTGTGAATAAAGCCGCGATAAAGCCTTAGAGAGGCAATGTTAATGACTTTATCATAATTTTTTGCCGAAAAAAACTTTAATTCAACACCCGAGTCAGGATATATTTTGTCAATTTTAAGTTCACTTTTTACAATCAATTTTATAGATAAAATAGAATGATAGGAAAATAACCGCAATGAATAGTACAAAGAACAGATTAAATCCAAATTCAGTTATTATCCAGCCGCCTATAAATGGAAATATGACAGGGAGAATGCCGCCCGCACCGGACAATCCAGTGTATAACGCCCTGTTCTCATTAGCAGTTACTTCCAATAATATTCCACTTATTGAAATACTATGGATGGTAAAAACAACTCCGCCAGCTAGGAAGATATAAGGGAAAAGCACAGATCCTGGCATCATTAAAATAAATAAAGGAATCAGTATTGCTATAATAGAAGTAATATACATCATGTGTCGGTATTTTATCTTTTGGGAATAATAAAAAATTATGCTGCCAGTTAAAATGCCGCCAATTACCTTTAGAATCAAAAAATTGCCAATGTCCCAACTCCCTGCAGCAAATATTTTCTTGGCATAAAGAATTAAAAAAGGCATCAGAACTATACTGATTCCCTGAGTATTTATCAAAAACAAATAATTTCTCAGCTTTTTATTGGTGCTGATTTCTTGAATAACAATGTGTATGAATTTCACGAGTCCGTCAATTTTGTAATTGGATGCTGGAATCTCCTTGATTTTCCAGAACCCAAAAGACGCAATTCCAAGTAGTACAGCAGCGATAAAAAATAATGTGGCATAATTTATAGGGTAACCGTATTTTGAAAATACACTCTTTACAAGGAAGGCTGACAGAAAAACTACAATACTGGAAATAACCTGTTTGATAGAAAAAAATGCCTTTCTTTTTTCCTGTAATACGGATTTCCCCAAAATATCAACATAATTGATGTTTGCAAAAGCACCGCTTAATGAAAACAGGAAAATCAAAATGAAAATAGATCAAATGATAAAACTATCATTAATATGGGATGAAAAATAAAATAACAGAGCCATTCCGCCGAGAGCGAAAATACGAGCGTTAATTCCGCCCAGTAAATAACCTTTCTTTGAAGATTGATTATTCAAGAACGGAGCAAAAAATAGTTGCGCAAATCTTCCTCCGCCCAGCATAATTGCTGTTAATATTCCAAGCTGAAACGAACTGCCGCCCGCATCAACCATCATGGCCGGAATAATTATGTCCACATCCGTGAAATTTATTGCCAATGCAAGAAACACAGCGTGCCATAAAAAAGCATAATAATTGTGTTTTGATATCTGCTTGTTTAATTTCACTGTATAAATCTATTTCGTATCATTGGTTGTAGGTCTGTTAATATTAATCCATTACTAAACTTAACACTTCCGAAGAAATCTTACCAATCTTCCCCCAGATGCTATCAAAAATAGGATTTTACGCTATTTTGTCATTAACCATTAAAAAACGAGGCTCTCAGAGCATATTTAAGCGATGATCTCGAGCTAACCCCTATCTAAACCCTTCATTATTTTCTTTCTTTCATAGGGTAACTGCTTCTGTATGCTGCTGCTGATCAGCATCATTAATTTCCTATCTTAATTCGCCATTTATCCCAGTGCGACATCGAGGGTCATTATCAAAGTAAAGCCTAAGAGTGCCCCAAATGTAGCCACATCGGTGCTAGATTGCTGTTGTGATTCTGGAATTAATTCCTCCACTACCACGTATATCATTGCTCCCGCAGCGAAAGCGAGCGCATATGGAAGGAGCGGTCTTGCAATGATGACGGCTGTTGCTCCGATAACTCCGGCTATTGGCTCCACCGCTGATCTTTCATGTTCTGATTCCCAATATTGAGGCTCATTGCTTATATGCTTTTTTCATGAATTTCCCTTTGAAAGCTTGTTGTAATTTAACTATAATGTTTAAACTTGAGCAGTTCAGAAGGAAAAAAATGAATTATGAGGGGAAGGCTCTCTCCATTGCAGGGTCTGACTCAGGCGGAGGAGCAGGTATACAGGCTGATTTAAAAACATTTCATTCGTTTAATGTTTTTGGAATGTCGGTGTTGACTTCTGTAACCGCGCAAAACACGAGAGGGGTATACGCTGTCCATGATGTCCCACCTTACATAGTTGGCGCCCAGATTGACGCTGTCATGGAAGACATTGGGGTCAATGGTGTAAAGACAGGGATGGTTTCCAACAAAGAGATAATAGAGATAATAGTGGACAGAATTAAAAAATATGGGATAAAACAGTTGGTGGTGGATCCTGTTATGGTAGCCAAAAGTGGTGACCGTCTTCTGCAGAAAGATGCAGAAACATCACTTGTAAATGATCTTTTACCTGTAACTTTTCTGGTTACTCCCAATGTGTTTGAGGCGGAAATAATCAGTAGCAGCCAAATCGAAAGTATGGAGGATGCCAAAAGGGCCGCTGAAATTATTCAGGGGAAAGGGCCTGATTTTGTGCTTCTAAAAGGAGGTCATCTCCATGAAGAAGAGGCCATTGATATTTTGTTTGACGGAAATACATACGATTATTTCAAAGCAGCTAAAATTGATACGGTGAATACACATGGAACAGGCTGTACGTTTTCTGCTGCCATAACCGCATGTTTATCCAAGGGGATGAGCGTCCATAACGCCATCGAAGCTGCAAAAGATTATGTCAGCAGAGCCATACAAGATGCACCAGATGATATTGGAAAAGGGAACGGTCCTCTCTATCATAAAATAGAACCTCTAAAATCCTCTGCCTTTGAAGAGGCCGCCGAGGACTTTGATGCCTGGTTTGACAAAAATAGGGTTATTTTTGAATCAGAATTGCTCGCAGAAAAACATTCTCTGACAAACCCAGAAAACGCCATAAGTATCGGGGTTGGAAGCGGGTTGTTTGCTTCCAAGCTGGGAATCAAATACGGTGTTGAACCTGCGGAGAAGATGGCTGAGCGGGCGAGAGAAAGAGGAATCGAAGTGAAAATTGGAACCGCCGAGAATGTTCCCTTTCCTGATGAGCAGTTTAACACAGTATTGCTGAGCACTGTTCTGAGCTATGTGAAAGACCCTCAGCAGGCAGTCCAAGAGGCATTCCGCATTCTCAAGCCAGGAGGATACATTGTGGTTTCGTTTTTAACGAGAGAGGGTTCCTATGCCATGATGTATGATTTGGCATATCTTCGTGGCCAACATGACTCTGAGATTTCACCGAAGCATCCTTATCCTGTCAAATTTATTCGAGAAACTCACTGGCTTTCCACAGCAGAGGTAACCACTTTATTACAGAAGGCTGGTTTTATAGATATAAAATATGTACAAACGCTGACTAAACATCCCAAGTACACCAATGAAGAAATAGAAAAGCCGGTGGAAGGCTATGAAAAAGGTGATTTCATCGTAGTTCAGGGGAGAAGACCATGAAAGTGGTTGATAGGCTCAGAGAAGATGCCCATGCCATCTGGAAAAAAATAATCGAACACCCCTTTGTAGTGGAATTGTATAAAGGGGATTTGCCCCTTAAGAAGTTCAAATTCTATATACTACAGGATTATCAATATCTTATTACAACTATGAAGAACTTTGGTATTATTGCTTCCAGGACCCCATCGGTAGAAGCAATGAGAGAGGTCATTGACATACTCAACCTGGAAGCAAAAAGTGAATTCGATGGATATATAGAGTTCCTAAGAAGACTTGGGTATACTCTACAAGATGCCTCTGTGATAGAGCCAATCCCTGTAAGTGTGTCATACAGCAGCTTTCTTCTTTCTACAAGTTCCTTGAAATCCTATGCCGAAGCTATAACTTCGGTTCTCCCCTGTTTCTGGTCCTATGCGGAAATCGCGGACCACCACAGAGAGATGTTGAGCACCAATAAAAATCAACTATACAAAGACTGGGGAGAGGTGTATGGAACAAATTCTTACCTCAGTCTGGTGGAAAAGATAAAAATGCTGGTCAACAATGCAGGAGAAGGATTTTCATATGAAAAATTAAAATCTGTATTTATTGCCGCGAGCAGATATGAATATATGTTCTGGGACGCGGTTTACAACCAACAGGAATGGCCAGTTTAAAAAAATGAAGGAATAAATACATGGTTGAAGAAAAAATGATGATAGCTTATGGTCCTGTGCCTTCAAGGCGCTTAGGGCAAAGTATTGGAATAAACAATATTCCACCGAAAATTTGCACATATTCATGTATATATTGTCAACTTGGAAGAACCCTGAATATGCAGATTAAAAGACAAGCATTTTATAAACCGGAGAAGGTGGTGGGGGTTGTAAAGAGAAAAATCCAAAGAGCCAAAGAAAACCAAGAGTCTATAGATTATCTAACTTTTGTTCCTGATGGTGAACCCACATTGGATGAAAACCTGTGGAAAGAAATTGAACTTCTTAAAGAAATTAATATTAAAATTGCTGTTATTTCAAATGCTTCTCTTGTTTGGAGAGTAGATGTACAAAAGGATTTAAGCATGGCTGATTGGGTTTCTTTGAAGATTGATACAGTGGATCGGGATATCTGGCATACTATTAATAGGCCCCACCGAGGACTCAAATTTAAAAAAGTTTTGGATGGGATAATAGATTTTTCCCAATCCTTCACCGGTAACTTAACAACGGAAACTATGCTTTTGCAGGATGTGAATGATAAAACCGAAAAAGTTGAAAGAGTAGCTGAGTTTATCGCAGGTTTAAAACCCCTGAAAAGCTATGTTTCTATTCCAACAAGACCCCCAGCTGAAAAATGGGTGAAGGCTGCCTCTGAATTTGGAGTAAATTCAGCATACCAAATTTTCAGAAAACAAGGTCTTAATACAGAATATCTTATCGGCTATGAGGGAAACGCGTTTGCCTATACAGGGAATGTTGAGGAGGATTTGTTAAGTATTGTATCTGTACATCCCATGAGGAAGGAAGGCGTGAAAAACCTTTTAACAAAAGCCGGGAAAGATTGGAATATTGTTAAAAAGTTGATCAAAGAAAATAAATTGATAGAAACAGAATATAAAGAAAATAAATATTATATTAGAAAATTGCCAGGATAAGATTATGGAAGTCTTTGTCATGGATGAGTTTTTTATTTAGTCCTTAATCTATTCTCAAATCCTTTATCTCATTTTCAACTATCCTTCTTGCCCATATCTCTGCCGTACCTCCACACAACATCACAACAACCCCAGCCACTTCAGCGATTTCCTTGGCGGTGGCACCTCCTTTTATTGCTCTTCGTATATGGATTTTTACACAAGGCTCACAATGTGCGGCAATTGCAACAGCAAAAGCTATCAGTTCTTTAATTTTATTTGAGAGAGCCCCGTCTTTCACTGCTTCTTCAGCTTGATCAAGATATAATTTCCATACCTGAGGAACATACTCATCTAAAAATATTTTTCGCATACTTCCTCCTTATTTTTTAGAATTTCTTTTTAGAGCTTGCTACAAATCCCAAACCATTCTTTACTATTTTTGCCATCTGACATCACTGGTATCCGGAAAATGAAATTTAATTTACAAGTAACTTGATTAATATCAATATGTCAAAACAATTGAAATTATTTGAGTTATAACCTGACACTAGTGAGGTTATATATATACTTATATCCTCCCGCCTATGCTTATAGCACGATATGTTTCCTATCTCCCTCCTTATTCTTCTCCTCCACTATTCTGCCCATGTTGCTGTTAACAGCTTCAATCGCATTGCTGAAGCTCTGCGTCCTCGCTACTACACAGACAAATTTCCTAAGCAACCTGGTAATATTAGGGCCGAATTTTTTGCCCACAAGAACGTCTATACCTTCCAAAACAGAATAGGTAGCCTTGGCTTTCTTTGGGTCTCCATGTTTTATTGATTCATTACCTTTGAACGCTACATTCTTTCTTTTTTCAATACGCACTTCTTTATTATTGATGAATTTGTAAACATAGAAATATTTGGCCATTCCTACATGATCATTATTCAAATTCTCACCATCGTCCGTGCCAAAAGCTATTAACAATTCCTTTCCTGTCTTTTCCTCCTGTAATAAATTCTTTCCTAAAAGTGTATTTACTTCTTTTTGGACAATCTTATAAATTGCCTTCTCTAAATCCTCTGAAGGTAATTTCTTTGCCTTTCTGAGACCTAGAGTCGAGGTAAGCTCGATGTAACGGTCTACTGACATTCCCTCCTTCTTAAAAAGCTTTTTACCACATTGTACACCGCAGGCATCTATCAAAATCCGCTTCGCTGATTTCTTCATAATTTCATTAAACTTCCAGGGCACAATCACAGCAGGAAGACATCCAATTTTCACATCATCTGGGTTTTCCTCCCATATCCTGATACAAGCTTTGGATGCAGCAACACCTGTTGCACATCCGCCATAGCACGTGAAAATCAAGAGTTTGTAAGTCACGGTTTCACCGCCCCTATTATATTTATCTGCTTTGCTTTGTAAATTTCCCGTCATTCTTTTCATAAACACTGCCCTACCTGAGGAGATTCAGCTTTTCCCAAATCCTGATCCTGCAACGCTTTCACCTTCAATATGGGAGGAGGTGAAAATCCTCCCTGTTTTTTCGCTACCACAGTTAGGACATTTCACTTCTTTATATGTATCTTCGCTATAATATTATTTGCAGATTAAGTCAGAGTATGTAAATTTAGCAAAAATGAGTAGAGATCGCAATAACCAAAAAAATCAAATTCCTTCTATGATTATTTGATGCAAGTATTTTCTACATAGCAAAAAATCCTATTCAGTATGTTTGGATAGGTTCTATTACAATGTAGTGATTATACCTTCGCGCATGTTTTTTTGATGGTCCTACTTATGTATTGCTAGTATCATCTTGGCCGCGGCTCTGTACCACGAGCTAAAGTGCTCAGAGCAGGAGCGGATGGCCCTCCTGGAGTTTATCGCCAGAGTCGCCTTCCACATCCTTGACAAGGGACAAGTTAACTTTTGAGGAGGAAGCGTTCCGCCTTCCATCTTCAAAGCTGAACAACTGCCTCCACCTCAGTGTGTCCAACAGGAGCTTATGATGGCAGCCAAAGGGAAAGGATAGTATTTCTGAGGGCCTTCATGGCTGCTTTTTCTCGATTTCAGTGGTTAGGTCTATCTTATGGTAGGGTGTTTTGCTGTTTATGCTACCTTGTCTCTGTTTTTGTTTGTTGGCAATTGACGTTTTCATTTTGAGCGTGATAATATAAACGTTAATTTTCAGAGTGTGGAAATAGAGGAAAATTATGAGGGATTTGAGGCAAGTACAGTGATTGAGTGGATAAAATACCAGAATAGAAGTAGAAGAAAAAAGCCGAGATAGAAGCGCTTAAAAATTAATGCTGTCATGAAAACAAATAATAACATAATCATAGTTACACTGTATGATGGGTATGAATATGACTCAAAGCTTAGGACCGGCTTTGGCTTCTCATGCCTTGTTAAAATAGGAGGGAAAAGCCTACTGTTCGACACTGGCAGCGAAAGCCAAACTTTGTTATACAATATGCAGCAGCTGAAGATTAAACCTGAAGAGGTGGAAATAGTCGTCTTATCTCATTCACATGGAGATCATACTGGAGGTTTAAGAGGTTTTTTGAATGCCAATGGTCATAAAGCTAAAGTATATGAGCCCGGGGTTTTCAAGAAACCTACAGAGATAGGCACAAATGTTTACTCCACAGGCGCCCTGGGTAGGTTTTTAAAGGAGCAGGCACTGGCTGTAAAAAGCCTCAGAGGACTGATTGTGATCACAGGCTGCGCCCATCCTGGAGTAGTTAATATAGTTAAAAAAGCTCAGGAAATCGAGAAGATAATCTACATAGTCTTAGGCGGTTTCCACTTGGGTGATGGCAGAGCTGTAATTAAGGAATTTAAAGCTCTGGGGGTGCAGAAGGTTGCCCCTTGCCATTGCACGGGTGATTTGGCTATAGGACAATTCAGGGAGGAATATAAGGACAATTTTATTGCCAATGGTGTGGGTAAAATAATAGAAATTTGACCGATGAAGTATTTTCTTTGTGATTCGCCGGCTCTTAAAAGATACTTGATAGAAAATCCACATGAGCAAGGGGAAGTCAAATTTTTGCAATCAATCACCGAGAAAAACATGAATGTAGTGGATGTGGGAAGTTATATAGGCATTACCACTGTGACTATGGCAAAAAAAGTCAGTAAAGTTTATGCTTTTGAGCCAGTCCCGGAATATTTTGGAATTTTGAAAAAGAATATAGCCTCCAATGGATTAAAAAATGTCAATGTCCATCGACTGGCCGTAAGCAATCGAGAAGGAACAACTGAGTTTTATAAAGAAGGAGCCTCAAGTTCCATCATCTTCAGGGAAGACGCAAACAAAATTTTGGTTAGTGTTACTGCCATAGATACATTTATAGCCCAAGAGAAAATAGACAGGGTAGATTTAATTAATATGGATTGTGAAGGAAGCGAACTGTTAGTTCTTAAAGGAGCAGAAAAAACACTGCGAGAAAATAAAATCAAGATATTCTGTGAGATTCATCACGATTACCTTGAAGAGCTTGGGCAATCTGTTCAGGATGTGGAAGAATACCTTAAAAAATTAGGTTTTAAAGTTTATGGTGTTTCCTTAGATGATTTGAAATTAAAAGAGGAAATAGATAAACCTGAATATATATATGCTGTAAACTAACTAATAAAATGGGATAACATAGTTACCTTAGTCTATACCCAAGGATTGAATTGATACAAGTGGTCATGGTTCAGGCATATTAAGAACAGACAAAGCAATTTTTCACGTTGTGAGAAAAATCTGAGATGCAAAAATTATATCCAGAATCAAAAGTTGAGACGGGAGGATTTACGGCGACGCATTACGACGCCTTACTGGATCTCGCGACTTTTTGTAGATATCCCTTATTTATAGAAAAATCCATCGAGTTGATGAGAATTAGACCCACAGATAGAATCTTGGATTTAGGGACAGGCACGGGCAGGAACGCTTGTTTAATGGCGAAGTATCTTTCGGAAAAAGGCAGATTAATTGGGATTGACATTTCCCAAGAAATGATCTCTCAATTTAAGAAAAGATGCGCCAATTTCCCCCATATTAAAATTCTCCATGCAAGGGTTGATCAATCTTTACCTTTTAGAAAAAAATTTGATAAGGTTTTTATTTCTTTCGTACTGCATGGATTTCCACAAGAGGTTAGAGAAGCGATTATAGAGAGGGTCTTTGATGTCTTAAGAAGCAATGCCAGCTTTTTCATTTTAGATTATAATGAATTTTCTTTTAAGCAAATGCCTTTTTATTTGAGGGTTCCTTTTGGACTTATGGAGTGCCCTTATGCTTTTGATTATATCAAGCGAGATTGGAAAAAGATACTGTCAAAGCATAATTTCGGTGGCTTTGAAGAGTTTTTCTTCTTCAAGGATTATGTAAGATTATTGAAAGCCAAAAAATTGGATTCCGTTAAGGAGATTCGAAATGATCGAAGTTAAAAAGAAAAGTGATCAGGAATTCGTAGTAAATATAAAGGAAAAAGGTACCAGCACAGAACATTTAGTAACTTTGGATGAAGAGTATTACAAAATTCTAACTGATGGTGAAATGACAAGAGAAGAATTGATAAAAAGGTCTTTTGAGTTTTTGTTGGAAAGAGAACCCAAAGAATCCATGCTTTCCAATTGTTAATGACAGAAAAGATGAATTTGGTGAAGGCATGGAAGCGATTGCCAAGACCCTTTCTCTCAAGATGATGAAAGAAAAAGGGACTGTTTTCAGCGACCGCACGCACATTAAAAGAGTTGAGGGAAGAACTGTCTATGCTGAAAGAAGCGCAAAGAACATCCGATTTGATGATGTAGATATCATTGTCGTCTCCACTAGCATGAAAGGCTATAATCCTATCGAAAAGGAGCTAGAGGAGAAGATGCCGGTTTATGTAATTGGAGATGCAGGGGAAGTTGAAAATGACCAGGATGCGATTATAGATGCCCATGAAACGGCAAGAGAAAATTGAAATACCAAGTTTTTCCCCATATTTGAATCAGTTAGATGTGGAAAATGCGGCGAAAATGTGATGATATCTAAAGCAGTAAAGAGAGATAGAGAATATTTTTTAAATTTACTTACTCTAGCGCTTTCGTCTTTTTGCCCTTCCTTTACCGAGGATGCCCCCTGATAAAAAAAGTCCAGCGCCAAGAACAAAGCCAAAATTATACCAAAATCCACTATTGTAAACCTCATAGAAACGCACATTCTTTGTAAATATGGAGATAATAAATGTTATAGGCGCAATAAGACCGTGCCACAAACCCTTCCAGAATCCAGCGATCTTTCCTTCCTTATTTGGTTTTTTCTCAAGCTCGTTCGGACCTGCGACACAACTGGAAAAGACAAAGATTAAAACAAGAAGAATTCCTAAGATGCTAACTATTTTCACCTTTCATCTCCTTTTTTCTTTTTTTTTGCCTTCATAATTCAATAAGTTATCTTCTTACTTTTTCCGGGATGGGTCAGCGAATACCTCATAAGCATTGTAGAGGGTAGATATTTTTTGGGATAGGTCTGAAAATTCTATCAAGTGCTTCTTACACCCACGTCGCGAACAAATCTGGACTTTACCACCTTGTAATAATTCAAAAAATGTCATCGGGGCACTACATTTATCGCATAAATCTTTAATTAAAAGAGAAGATTGACAATGGGGGCAAAAAAACAGGACTATTTCATCCATGGGGATATTGAATTCTGAGATAATGTTATAGCTCCCATAAATAGAGCTCAGGTAGAGCAGTCCACGCTTATTAGAATTTTGAATAACCACTTTTACACTTGGATAGCCGTCTATTATTTGACCATCATCCATAAGACTTTGTTTACAGTAGGGACATCTAATATTTACTTGCAGTTCATTCATTTTTTCCTCCTTTGAAAGAAAAACAAGGAAAAAGGGGACAGGCTGCTTTTTCTGGAAGAAAAGAGACAGCACTTTTCTTTCCTGCTAGAACTTGATAAATCAAACACTTTATAAAAGGACGAGCCGCAAAGAAAAAGTAGCCTGTCCCCTTTTTGCCTTGGCTATTTTCATTACTGGATATTTTTAACATTTTTTTAACGGTGGCCTTTTTGGAGTACTTTCAATTCAGTGGCTTCAACTTTTCGGTAAACCTGATTGAATGAGCGGAGTTCACCATTCGGACTTAATAAACGTTTTACAGGAATGTTGAAGAGTCTTTCATTCTCTTCTAAGTAGGGAAGAATAAGCTCCCAGTCTTTTTCAGTTAATTCGATAAGCCTACCTCCGTTTAGCTGGCCCTCTTCAACTTTTAAAAATGGATCGCGGATGTAAATAGCGCCACCTGAAGCTAGCGAAAAGAGATTTCCTCCAGGATAGGGAGCTTCTAATTCAATGATTTCTCCTTACTCACTGAATTTAAGTCCGTTAAGAATGACAAATCCTCCCCCTTCCAAGGGATTGCCTGCCATAAAGGATTCTGCCAGATAGTCTAGGCATGTTCCGTTTATGACGACTCTTGGTGCTCCTACAGCATTAATAAGAGGTCTTCCGGCTGCATTTCCAAGGACATAGACTTCGCCACCTTTAGCTCCATACATAAAGGTCTGTCCGACATCCCCGTAGACTACAAGTTTTCCGCTTTTCATGATCTGAGCTACTTGGTCCTGAGCGCTCTCGTGGACAACAATTTCTGCTCCGTCAAGACCTGAAGCAAGATAATCGCCTGAACTCCCGAACACGTCTATTTGGACATCGTTAGATTCCGAGCCCAACCCGCATCCGCAAAACCTCTGACCTCTCCAGTTAAAAGTTATGAAATTTTTCCAGCCTAGCTGGTAAGCCTCCACAATAAACCTGGAAATTGATTGACTCCCTTCTGCAGGGAATTTTTCACAGTTTATCACCAGAACTTCTTTCTGACTTTTTGGCGGGGATAGTGAATCTATTTTTTCCCAGCCTGTATAGCAATATAGATTTTCTGCTTGTTTTTGGGCAGACATTGATAGGAATATTTCATTGAGATATTCCTCAGTATTTGATAATGCGCATGCTCTGTCTTTGATCGGGATTCTCCATCTCTGGTCGATTATTTTTGTGAATTCTGCTATTTTTTCTGTAGGATCTACATCCTCAGATTTTCCGGCTGATATATTAATAGGTGGACAGTCATGTTCTTTATTTACTGAAATTCGTCTCCCAAATTTATCGGTTATTACCAGATTTTTTCCTTTTACAGTAAAGATAAATGCTCCTCCATCTGTATAACTTCCGCCTCTTGCATTCCAGTAAAAATCAGCATAGGGTAAGAATCTTTTATCTTCCTGGTGCAAGCTTCGCAGTGTTGCATCTATAGCTTGCTTTTCGCTGGCCACAAGTCCAATACTCACGCCATTCTCCTGGAAGGCAAAGACCTGGGGTCTGAGCATCGATGTATCCGTTATTCCCAGGAGTTGAAAACTCTTTTGTTTGATATTTGTTTGTCCGATTATAAAAAACCAGGGTCCATCAGGAGAGCTGTGGATATGAGATGTCTGAATGGCGCGGTATATCTTTCTTTTTTTCTCGGGCAATAAATAAAAGTCCCTTTCCGTTGTGGGAGCAATGGCTTCGATTATGTACTCAAGAGGGTACTCGTAAACTCTGTTGAGCAGGTCAAAAAGAAGCACAGCTACTTCTGTATCAGTCAGAAAAAGAGGGTAGATGTTTCGCTGACTGAGATATTCGGCTATGGAATAATAGTTTGCAAAATCTCCGTTATGGATTAGTGCTTCGTTCATTCCCATAAAAGGATGAGCCCCTCCGGGATGCCAGACTTTTCCTTTGGTGGGATATCTTTGATGTCCGACCCAAATATGAGCTTCTAAATTTTCAATCTGATAATACTCAATTAGCTGCTCCGCATAACCTACGATTTTAAGAATGATCATATTACGCCCATGCGAGAGGACAAATGCCCTTTTTTCCCCGAGAGATGTATAAAATTTATTATTCAGTTTGTAGGTGTTTTGATAAATGAATTCATCTTCAGCCTTTAGTCTTTCAAGAGCATCTAAATTATTTTTAAGAATAAACTGGCTCAGGGCTTTGTCTTTAACCCGACAGAAATATCTCCATACTTCAGGTGGTTTCATATCTAAACCATCGACAGCTCTATAATCTTTTAGAGTGGGAAGTGGATAGGATGTATGAACATCCAGGTTTGAGATTATGAATTCCTTTTCCACCTGATGTCTTACGCTTGGGTCAAGATAAGCTACCTGGATCAAATAATCTTCTTCAAGTATTTTTTGGCTGACACCGCATTGGGAGGAGTTTAGCCCAAGGGCCGCAATCCCTCCGCCTTTGCTGTTTCCCCTGTTATGCATCTGAATTAGAGACTGCATGATGTGCTTTCCTGGGATTTTTTCATTGCAGGCTAAGCCAACAACTCCACAGCCTCCTTCCATTTCCAATTTTTTAAGGCCGCCCGGAGAAGAAAGCTTACGTCTTGACTCGATTAATCGAATTACGTCTTTATTTTTCATCG
>JAUWJP010000138.1 GCA_030607635.1 Candidatus Aminicenantota bacterium | reverse complement strand
TATCATGGGAAAATTTTGTGCCTGAAAGATTTTCGATCTCGGTCTTGAGGGAATCTCCATACTCAGGAATAAATCCAATGATCCCGGCCATTTCGGTAACCATGCTGCAAAGAGTGATGCGGCCAGGAAGATCGAGATCCCTCACGGCTTCACCATAAAATTCCACGGTTTTCAAAGCCGCCTTTTTAGTCCCCAGCTTTTTAAGGATATAGAGAGTCAAGTCCTTGGCCGTAGTGGGTGAAGAAAAGCTTCCTTTTATTAATACTTTTACTGTTTGGGGAACTTCAAACCAGGTTTTTCCCGTCCTAAAAGCAAAAGTGATGTCCACATCCCCCATCCCCTGGCCGAAACTTCCCACAGCCCCAAGGATATTCAGATGGCTGTCTGTACCGACAACAGTCGCCGCAGCCCGCGCCAGCCCTTCCTCCATCAATGCATGAGAACCAATCCCCATATCAACATCAAAAACCTCAATCCGCTGCCCTCTTGCAAATTCACGGCATATCTGCTGATTATCGGCGTATTTAAGGGAAGAAGGTGGAACGCACAGGTCAAATGTAAAAAAGGTTTTTTCCCTGTCTGCCACCGGGGCATCTCCGTATTCCTTCTCGTAGTTTTTCACAACATTCGGGCCGCCAAAATCCCGGGCAGACCTGATATCAAGATCCATCCAGACAATCTTCCCTGGTTTGACTTCCTCTTTGGTATGGTCCTGGATTATTTTTTCTATGATTGTCTTTCCCATATCTTCTCTTCTCTATTTTATCTAAAGTTTTGAGGCAACTTCATGGGCAACGTCCAGTGTAGTGGAACTTCCGCCGAGGTCATAGGTCCTCACTTTGCCCTCTTTTATGACATGGGCAACAGCATTTTCCATCCTTGAAGCCTTCTCTTCCTCTCCCAGCCACTCAATCATCATTTTTGTGGCCAGCAACATCGCTGTCGGATTAACCTTATAAAGGCCTGTATATTTTGGCGCTGAACCATGGCTGGGTTCAAAGATTGCATAGTCATCACCGATATTCCCGCTGCAGGCAAAGCCTAAACCACCAACAAGCTGCGCCGCAAGGTCTGAGATGATGTCACCAAATAAATTTTCCGCAACCAAAACATCAAAATCCTGTGGATTTTTAACCAGCCACATGGCCATGGCATCAACATTCGCCTCCTTGAACTCTACATCAGAAAACTCCCTGGCTATCTTTCTGGCGATATCCAGCATAAGTCCACCTGTCTCTCTCAAGACATTCGGTTTCTCGACAATAGTCACGGAGCGGCGTTTATTTTTCCGGGCATACTCGAAAGCTTTCCTCACTATTCTCTCGCAGGCTTTTTTGGTCATGATCCTTGTCGAGAGAGCTATCTCATCGAGGGGAAGGTCCTTGAATTTCGCCATCTTAGGATGAAGAAGAAGAGCGTTTCTCACTTCCTCGGGAAGGGGGTAAAACTCCACACCCGCATACATTCCTTCTGTGTTTTCTCTGAAAATTACCAGATCAACGTCATCGCGATAATTGAGAGGATTGCCCGGATAGGCTTTACAGGGTCTTAAACATGTGTAGAGGTCGAACTCCTGCCGGAGGCGGACGATAGGGCTGAAATAAGAATCTCCCTTTTCCCTCAAGGATGGATCAAGTTCTCGGGCAGCATCATCTTTAGGCTTTGAAGTGATGGCGCCAAAAAGACAGACATCGGTGCTCTTTAGTATCTTGATTGTCCGGTCCGGGACAGGGTTCCCTTCTTTGCACCAGAATTCCCAGCCTATATCACCTTCGATATATTCAGCATCGAGACCTATTTTCTCCAGCACTATCATAGCTGCTTCCATGACATCATTCCCTACTCCATCACCAGGGAGTAAGGCAATCTTATACTTGGGCATCAGTACCTCCTCTCTTTATTTTCCTTCCAATTTCTTTTTAGTATAGGGAATAAGCCCTCCTGCCTCCAGGATTCCCATGACTGATTCAGGAAAGGCAGGAAATGAAAAATCACCCCTGGCTGTTTTTATGCTCCCCCTGTCAAAATCTATTTCAATCTCCCCGCCATGCTCGATACTGTCCACAGCTTCCTCTGATTGAAGCACAGGCAAGCCCTGGTTAATGGCATTCCTGAAAAAAATCCGGGCAAAAGATTTAGCGACGACTGCCTGGACTCCAGCATACTTCAAACATGTTGCTGCCTGTTCTCTTGAACTTCCGCAGCCGAAATTCCTGCCGGCGACAATGACATCCCCAGGCTTTACCTTTTGAGCAAAACCCGGGTCTAGATCCTCGAGCGCATGGTGAGCCATTTCCTCTGGTTCCAGGATAGAATAGGTGTATTTTCCTGGAAAGATAACATCAGTGTTGACGTTATCTCCGTACTTCCATACTCTTCCCCTTTTCATAGAAACTTCCTCGGATCAGTGATTTTCCCTTCAAGAGACGACGCAGCGACTGTCGCCGGAGAAGCCAGATAAATCTGGGCGTCCCTGCTTCCCATTCTTCCCCGGAAATTCCGGTTGGCTGTACTCAGAGCAACCTCTCCAGGAGCAAGAACTCCCTGATGAGCTCCCAAACAGGGGCCACAGCCCGGGTTTAATATCACACAACCTGCCTCTACCAGAATCTCCAGGATTCCTTTCTTTAGAGCAAGCAAATACTCCTGCCTCGAGGCTGGGATGATAAGCACTCTCACTTTGGGGTGAACCTTCTTTCCTTTTAAAATCCTGGCTGCAATCTCTAAATCTTCAAATCTCCCGTTGGTACACGTTCCGATGACAGCTTGATGAAACTCCTTTCCTTCAGCCTTTGAGACGGGTTTGACATTATCGACAGTATGAGGACAGGCTACCTGAGGCTCCAATGAGGAAATATTATGGTCAAGGACTGCTTCATACCTGGCATCCGGATCCGAGCTTATGACTTTAAATTCATCTTTCGCTCTTCCCTTGAGCCAGAGAAGAGTCTCCTCATCAGGCTCAAAATAACCATTCTTGGCTCCCATCTCTGCGGCCATGTTGGCCAGAACCAGGCGGGAGGCCAGGCTGAATTTTTTTACTGCTTCCCCTGTAAATTCCACTGCCTTGTAATTTGCTCTGTCTGCTCCTTCCTCTCCTATGATTTTTAAAATAACATCCTTGACATATACTCCGGAAGGGAGCTCGCCTTTTATTTCAATTTTTATTGTCTCCGGCACCCTGAGCCAAATCTCATCCGTGGCCCAGAGAGTAGCCACTTCAGAGCGGCCGATACCCGCCGCAAAAGCTCCAAAAGCTCCGTAGCTTGTTGTGTGGGAATCAGCGCCCAGGATCAGTTTTCCTGGAAGAGCAAATCCATTCTCGGAAAAAACCTGGTGGCAGATCCCGAAGGGGATATCAAAGAAATTTTGAATTTTCTGACTGGAGACGAATTCCCTGATAGTTTTGTGGTTCAGAGCATATTTTTCTGAGGCAGCAGGGACAACATGGTCCAGAATAATGACAAGTTTTTGAGGAGATATCACATCTTTGACTCCGAGCTTTCGAAATTCCTTGATGATAGCTGCAGAATTATCATGGGAGAGAATGTAATCTGGGGAAACCGTAACAACCTCTCCAGCCTGGACGTCTTTCTGCGCTTTTAAGCCGAGAATCTTTTCAGAGAATGTTTTTCCCAAAATTTCCTCTTTTAGCTTTTCCTAAATTTCTAAAGCCTCAAAATTAACAAAGTCAGCATGATTGACGATTACCGCTTCCCCCGTATTCCTGGCTCCATCACCTTCCTTGGAATGGGAAACAATGATGTGAATCACTTCCTGGGGGAGCCCGTGTTGGGAAGCAAAAGCAGCCCCGGAAATGGGATGGCGCTGGAGCTTCCCTTCTTCGCTTTTGACAAACTTTCCCTTTACTTTTTCATACTCAAATAATTTCCCAACATCATGGAGCAGGGCACCTGCCAGAAGATAATCCCGGTTTACTCGAATTTTTTCATCATATTCTTTAGCGAACACTTCAGCAATCTCCAAGGCACAGCGGGTGACTGCCCTGGTGTGTTCAATGATATTAACCGAAGTTCTTTCAATCAACTAGGTAAAGGGCATCTGATGCAGATCATCAAACGTCCATCCGCTCTTTTTCATCGCCTCGATCCAGACCTTGATCGTTTTTTCCTGGATTTTGGAGTCTTTAATAAGCTTAAATTCAGGCATTATGCGCAAAAGTTCTTCTCTCATTCTATCTCCCTCTCCTCGGGCCCGTCATACTCATAGTCCTGGGGATGGATCTTTCTCATGGGCCTCATCCGCGTTTTCTCTTCATGAATGTGAGCCACGAGCCCCGGCACCCGAGCAATAATGAAAAAGGCATTCCCTATCTCGGGAGAAATTTCAAGCTCACAGAGCAAGGCAGCTATCGCCCCATCGACATTGATAGGAAGCGTCTTGCCCAGAAGGTCTTCTAAACCTTTTTCCACAGCCCTGGCTATTCTGACATATTTTCCCAAAAATCCAAGTTCCTCGGCCAAGGAGAAAAGCTTCTCTGTCCTGGGGTCTTTAGTATGGATGCGATGGCCAAAACCCGAAGCACGCTTCCCTCTCTCCTTCATTTCCTTGAGAACCTCAGGAACAACCTCTTCCTCCGAAGCCTCCTTCTCTTCCATTCGTCTGGCAATCTCCAAAAAGAGCTTCATCCCTTCCTCAATAGCTCCTCCGTGATACCTGGATATGGCCTGAACACCGGCGGCGATGGCTGAATTCAACTCAGCTCCTGTGGAGGCTACTGTCCTTGCCGCAAGAACTGAAGGAGGACTGGCTCCGTGATCCACTGAGGAGACAAAAATCGCATCGATGAGCTTCCCCGCATCAGGTGTCGGGAATTCCCCTTTTAAAACCAGATAAATAGCCTGAGCAAAAGAAATTTTACCCATGAGTTTATCCACCGGATATCCTCTCAAGCATATTTTATTAGGTTTAATATCAGTAATGGCTGTCTTCCAATGAAGCTCTCCCATTGTCATCCTCCCTTTTCATTTTTCAGTTTTTTGGCGATTTTGGGAATATCGGAGACAGAGTCTGCTACATGAACTCCGACTTCTTTTAATCTTTTAACCTTGCTTTTATAAGAACCTCTCGACCCCTCGCCTATAGCACCGGCATGAGAAAATCTTGTCCCAGACTTGGCGGCTTTTCCCCCTATAAAGGCAATGAGTGGCTTGATAAACTTTCCCGTCTCTATCAGGTCTGCCACCCTCTCTTCCTGGGTGGTTCCGATTTCCCCGAACAT
>JAUWJP010000123.1 GCA_030607635.1 Candidatus Aminicenantota bacterium | reverse complement strand
TCTCCGGGAGCCAGGCCAGGAGGATAAAGAAACCATAGCGACCGGCGCCGCTGCCGCAGCCAAAGGAGGTTTCACTTCCATCGCCTGTATGCCCAACACTGATCCTGTTAATGATAATCGGGAATTGACCGAGTATATTCTCTCCGAAGCAAAAAAAAGGGCTGTGGTCAATATCTTTCCCATAGCCTCCATAACCAAGGGGCAAAAAGGCGAAAAACTAACGGATATGGCTGACTTGGTGGATGCAGGAGCTGTGGCCTTTTCTGACGACGGTCAGCCTGTAAAAAGCAGCCAGATCATGCGCCGTGCTCTGGAATATTCAAAACCTCTAAACACTCTTATCATTGAGCACTGTGAGGATAAAAACCTAAGCGGTGAAGGTGTAATGCACGAGGGGTATTATTCCTATCTTTATGGTCTGGCGGGCATCCCTGCTTCCTCAGAGGAGACGATTGTTGCTCGAGACACGATTCTTGCCAAAGAGGCTGAGGCAAATATTCATATAGCGCATTTAAGTACTAAAGGAGCTGTAGGCTTTGTCAGGAAGGCAAAGAAAAAGAAGACAAAGGTCACTGCAGAGGTAACTCCCCATCATCTTATTTTGACCGATTCTTATCTAAAAAGTTATGACACAAGCCTGAAGGTCAGTCCTCCCCTCAGGAGCGAAGAAGATGTCCAGGCTTTAATTCAAGGAGTGAAGGAGGGAGTCGTGGATGTCTTTGCTACTGACCATGCTCCTCATACGCCGGATGAAAAGGATGTTGAATTTGATAAAGCTCCCTTTGGCATAAACGGTATAGAAACTGCAGTCTCTCTCCTCCTGGATAAGCTTGTGAATAAGAATGTCATTTCACTCAAGAAATTTATCAGGATGATATCCACCACTCCCTCCCTTATTCTTGGACTCGAAAACAAGGGGAAAATATGCGTGGGAGCTGACGCTGATCTGACAATCCTGAATCTCAACAAAGAAATTGTCGTTGACGTCAACACCTTTAAATCAAAAAGCAGGAATAATCCTTTTCAAGGCTGGAAATTGAAAGGAACTCCAGCAATGACAATCGTAGGAGGAAAAATCGTCTATCCTTTCCTTTCTTCGAAAAGCTTATAAAAGATAGGAGTCGAACCAGGAGGAAAAACAAATTTCGTCATGAAAGCAAATATCCCCTTATTTGAAAAAAAGTTAGGCTATAGTTTCAAAAACAAGTCTCTGCTGGTCCAAGCATTGACCCACAGTTCTTACGCTTATGAAAACACACAAAATGTGGAATCGGACAATGAAACTTTAGAATTCTTAGGAGATTCTGTTCTTGGCCTCATCATTGCTGATTACCTCTGTACCACCTATCCTGACATATCCGAAGGTGAGCTCTCCAAGCTCAAATCCTCTGCAGCAAAAACATCTTCGCTTTCTTACTTCAGCAAGAAAATAAAACTTGATAAAAATATACTCCTGGGTAAAGGGGAGGAAAAAAGCGGAGGTAGGAAAAAAAAGACTATCTTAGCCGGAGCATTTGAAGCAGTAGTAGCAGCTATATACGTAGACGGTGGATTTGATGCAGCCAAAATTTTTCTCCTCTCCCTCCTTGAATCTTTGTTCAAAAAAATCAAGGCCGATAGTCACATGATCAACAACTACAAATCGGCTCTGCAAGAATATCTCCAGAAGGAAAATCTTCCTGCTCCTGTTTATAAAACCATCACAACCATAGGACCTGACCATAAGAAAAACTTTGTGGTTGAAGTTTTCTTCGAAAATGAATCTTTGGCAAAGGCAAAAGGCAATTCCAAAAAGAAAGCTGAACAAAAAGCCGCTCAAAAAGCCCTCAAGAACTTTCTGGGAAAAAAAATGAAGTCATTCACTTCAGATACATTCATCATGAAGAAAAAGAGATGATTGAATCTTACGCTTTTGGACGCATGGATGTGGATGGTCACACATATACCTCTGACCTTATCATTTTTCCTGATAGGGTAAATGACTCCTGGTGGCGAAAATCTGGTCATAAGCTTTGCCTCGAAGACATAGAGGATGTCCTCAAGGAAAAGCCTGAAGTCCTGGTAGTCGGCACCGGCTTCTACGGTATAGTGAGCGTGGAAGAAGAAATGAAAAGCCAAGCTCAATCTCAGGGGATAGAGCTTATCATCGAAAAAACAAAAAAGGCTGTTCAAAGTTTCAACAAATTCGCGTCCAAAAAAAAGACGATCGGGGCTTTCCACTTGACCTGTTAAAGACCTGATTTTTTCTTTATAACTTTATAAGTGCACTCTTCAACCTGTCTAAAATGGCCAAATGCTCTAAATGTAAAAGAAGAAAGGGGAAAAGGTACTGTGTTGCCTTAGGAGATTATCTGTGCAGCCTTTGCTGTGGTCTCCTCAGGGAAAAAGAAATACACTGCCCTCAAAGCTGCACTTTTCTCAAAAAACACAGGCCTTACCAGGAACAACGAATTATTAAAAAAAAGCAGGAATCCTTTCCAAAAAATCTATCCCCAGAAGAAGACATTTTGAATGATGAGAGGATGGCCTGGCTTGCTATTCATATAGAAGCGCCTTTGAAAGAATACGCAGAAAAAAAAGAGTCTTTTACTGACAAAGAAGCCCTTTTATCTCTGGAGTATGCTAGAGAAAACATTGAAAAAGATAAAGGACTTCTCTTTATTCCGGAAGAAAAGAGTAAGCCAAAAAATGAAATCGGAGAAGCAATCTTTCAGAATATGGAGAGATGCCGGTATGAGCGAAAGATCATCCTCCCTGGGGACACAGCAACTTATAAGAAAGAAGAACAAATCCAGTGCCTGGAAAGGATTATATTTGGAGTCAAATTCTGGGCAAAGGGGAATTTTGAAGGCAGAAATTATATCGATCAGGTTATAAAGCGCTTCGCAAAAATAGAAGATCTATCCCGCCAGAAAAAAATCATCACCACCTAATTTTAGGGAGGATAATGATGGAGAAGAAAAAAAGAAAACCAATAGTGGCTGCAATTTTGTCCTCGCTTGCTCCCGGCCTGGGGCAGCTCTATAACGGTCAAATTATAAAAGGAATTATCTTCCTTTTATCTCTTATTTTGCTACCAATTATAATGTTCCGAATAGGACTCCATTATAGCTACTACGGATTGATTATCATTCTCCTAATTTTCATGTTTTTCCTGTTATTTATTATTGGTGAAGCTTTCTTTACGGCCATCAAAAAAAAAGAGTTCATCCCCAAGTCATACAATAAGTGGTATATCTATCTCCTCATTATTCTTCTGATCAACAGCATTGTCCTGATCCCTACTTATTTTTTGACGAATAAAGTTTTAGGATTCAGTGCATACAAAATGCCGACAGGAAGCATGGAGCCTACTTTATGTATCGGTGATTATTTAGTCACGGATCTTAAATACTTCAAGAAAAACGAACTGCACAGGGAGGATTTAGTCGTACTCCAGTCTCCCGAAGATCCCGCTAAAATTTTCATCAAAAGGATTATCGCCCTGGAAGGGGAGAAAATCGAGATCAAAAGTAAACAGGTTTACATAGACGATATACCCTTCCCGGAAGGCTATAAAGTTCATCTTGATAACAAGGTTTACCCAGGAAGAGATAATTTTGGCCCTGTTATTGTGCCTTCTGACCACTGTTTTGTTTTAGGGGATAACCGTGATAAAAGCATGGACAGCCGACACTGGGATTCTTTATCTATCAAGAATATAAAAGGAAAACCCCTCTATATCTATTGGGCCAGGGATATAACCAGAATAGGCATGAAGATAAAATAGAACAAAAGCGATAGAATTTTTACCCCTTGCTCATAAGCTCCCCGACAAAACTAAGCGGAGGGATGTTGTCGCAGACGATTTTTATAGTTGCAGCAGTGGGAACAGCTAAGATCATGCCCGCGATTCCCCACATCCAACCCCAGAAAAAAAGGAAAAAAAGAACAACAAGAGTACTCAACCCCAATCCTTCTCCCATCACCCTCGGCTCAATAAAGTTTCCTATGATCATCTGGATTAAACCCAGAATGATCAAAATCCAAAAAGCCGGCCAGAGCGTTTCGAATTGAAAAACTGCGACGGTTAAAGGCAGAGCCGTGGCTATTATGGATCCAATGTTAGGAACGTAATTCAGGATAAATGTAAAGAAGCCAAAAACGATGGCAAAATCGACACCAAAAATCATCAAGACAACTGTCGCCAGAACACCTGTGACAAAGCTAACTATTGTTTTTATTGCCAAGTACTTCTGGATTTGATTATCGATCTTCTGAATAATATTGATAATCTGCGAGGACCTCTCTTTATTAAACGATTTTTCAATTTTTACTTTTATATTTCCCCTGCCTGCTAAAATAAAAATTAGAAAAATAAAAATTAGAAAAAGAAGGGCAATAAAAGAGAAAAAGGGACCGAGAGATGAAAGCAGAAAACCTCCTATTCTGTTAATATCAAGTTGCTCAACCCAACCCACGCTTTCCAACTTAGGGAACGTGAGCTTTAGTTGTTCTTGGATCGAAGCTAAAATCGAGCCTATTTTCTGACCGTATTTTGGAAACTCAGAAGCAAAAGTTTTGCCGCTCGAATAAAAAAGAAGCCCCAAGAGGTAGATAATAAAAAAACTGAATATTACAATAAATAGAATAGAAATAGCTCTAGGGATTTTCTTGCGAGTCAAGAAATCCAGGATTGGAGAGAGGACAAAGGAAAGAAAGATAGCCAAAAAAAAGGGAAAAAGAACAGGCTTTGCCTGCTGTAGAACAACTCCCACGACAAAAATAACAATAATTATTAGAGCGGCAGCGACAACTTTATTCCCTTGCATTGGCCCTTCTTAAATTCTTTGCTCATTATAATCTATTTAGTATTAAAATCAAAATTAAAAAAAGCAAATAATCACTTTTTCAAAGACTCGATCAACATCCCAAAATACTTATCCCCTACTTCTAGAGATTCGTCCTTTATTTTCATTACCCCGCAGAGGTGATTCTCAACTCTGGCCAGATAAATGTTGTGGTAGTAGCGGTCTTTGATGCGAAAACCTGCGGAGATTTCCTCGACGCTCTGCTTGCCTTTTTTTCCCAGATATTTCTTTAGCATATTCTGGGCATCGTCTGCGTTTTCTCCCTCCATCAAAAAACTATCAAACTCAAGGTCCTCAAGTTTATAATTAGCCAGATAACCACTGTGGAGAAAACTGTAGCCCATAAAATTGCGCAAGATAAACTTCTCACTGTTTCGAACGAGCCCTTGCTTAGGGAAAAAGGCTAGGGCAGGCGGGAGAGTTCCCTGATCCTTGACTCTCTTCACAACTTCCTGAGAAAAAAGCTTCAGGAAGTCAGCAGAATCTTCCCCGCTGTCAAAACAGAGAAGCTTTATATAGTATTTCCCGACGATAAAATTCAGAGTTCCTTCTTCTATATATCCCTGGTTACCTAAGGAGATAAAATGGCTATCAGGAAATCGCTCTGCACTATAAATCCCGAATGAATTTATTTCATTTCCCATATCATAAATTTCTATAATAAGAGAGGCGTTACTATCTCCTTTTTCATACTGCCCTACTGTCAATTCTTTAAAATCATAGGAAAGGTAGATCTCAGCAGCACCGTTGATATACTCGAAAAGTATTTCCGGAAAATAATCCTGA
>JAUWJP010000189.1 GCA_030607635.1 Candidatus Aminicenantota bacterium | reverse complement strand
AGGCCAAAGAAGGAGAAAAAGATGGAGAAGAAAAGGGAAAGGAGCAGGAGGAGAAACCAGAAGACTTAGAGTCTGAGGGAGTCAAGGAGGCCCAAAAAGAGGACGAAGACTCAGAATATGAAGCTTACTTTCAAGAATATTTTGATGATAGATTTCGTTCCTTTTCCTTGGAGAAAAAGGAAGCGCTTTCTCTAGAAAATATCGTTTCTAAAAGCCCTTCTCTTTGGGATCATCTCAATTGGCAGGCGAATCTGACATTTTTTGATGAAAAAGATAAAGAAATTGCCCAGCATATTATCGGGAATATAAATGAAGATGGCTATCTAACTACTTCTGTGGAAGAAATAGCAAAAACATGCAAGACTTCTGTGGAGAAGGTAAATGAGGTCAGAGAGAAAATCAAAGAATTTGATCCTGTAGGTGTAGGGAGCCTAACCCTCAGGGAAGCGCTCTTGGCTCAAATTGAATATCTTCAAATCAAGGATGAGATAGTTTGTGCAATCATTAACCATCATCTTCATCTTGTGGAAAAATCCGATTATTCTCATCTGGCAAAGGTGCTTGGTATTCCTCTTTCAGCAGTAAAGTATCATATGGAAATTATCAAGGGTCTGGATCCAACGCCCGGAATGAAATACAGTCAGGAGAGAACGTTTTATGTTGTTCCAGATATTACTGTTACCACGGAAGATGGTAAGCTTAATATCGTGCTAAATAACGAAAGCTTGCCTCGGTTGAGAATTAGTAGCTACTATAAAAAGCTTCTGGCTCAAGCTGCAAAAGATAACCCTGACACATACAGGTTCTTGAAAGATAAAATGAAAAAAGCATTTTGGTTTTTGCGAAGCCTGGACCAAAGGAATCGAACGGTTTTTAAAGTGGCAAAATACATCGTGGAGAAACAAAAAAATTTTCTAGAGAAGGGGATTGAACACATTAAGCCTTTAACTTTAATTGAGCTGGCCCAAGAGATTGGCGTCCATGAGTCTACTGTGGGACGAGTGGTCGCCAACAAATACATGATGACACCTCGAGGTGTCTTTTCGCTAAAGTATTTTTTCCACAAGGCCCTCTCGGGAGATTTTGGCGAAGAAATTTCTTCCTTAAGGATCAAAGAGAGGATTAAAAAACTTATAGAAAGTGAAGATAAAGGAGATCCGTTAAGTGATATTGAAATAGGAGAAGTACTAGCCAGGGAAAACTTAAAAGTTGCTCGTCGGACTGTGGCCAAATACAGGAAGCAACTCCGGATACAGCCGTCCCACATAAGGAAGAGAAAGTTCGAGATGGAGGAAGCTTAATGAGTTTAAATCTCACAGCGCGACATACAAGTATAACTCCTGAAATAAAACGGTACTGTGAAAAAAGACTTAAATCTTTTGCGAAAATTTTGGGAAATAAGATAGATGCTGACCTTATTCTCTCTGTTGAAAAATACAGACATAAAGTCGAGATCAATGTGAAAACCAAAGGGGCGACTTTAAATGCTGTGGAAGAAACGCATGATATGCTTAGTTCCCTTGGCTTGGCTTTTGACAACATAGAGAAGAGAGTCAAAAAGGAGAAGGAAAAATTAAGAGGTAGGAAAAGAAGAAAAAATAGAGAAAGAGAAGCTTTCTCTCTTCCCATCGAACCAGAAGAGAAGCAAAGGAGAGTTATCAGCAGTCAGGACTATTCCCTGAAGCCCATGTCTCTTGAGGAAGCCTTTCTTCAATTTGATCTGAACAAGAAAGAGGTATTTGTTTTTCGAAAATTAGGCTCAGAGAAATGGGCTGTAATATACCGAAGAAAAGACGGAAATTATGGCTTGGTGGAGCCTGAATGAATTTTGATAAGTGAGAGATAGAATTGAAGCTACATAATTTATTGACGCAGGAAATGATTATCCCTGAGTTGGAATCCGAGAATGTGGAAGGTATTCTCAGAGAGATGGTCAGATTTTTAAAAAAGAAAGACAAAGTTTCTAATGAAAAGGAACTGTACGAAAAGCTCGTTCAAAGAGAGAAACTAGGGAGCACGGCTATTGGAGAGGGCGTTGCCATTCCCCACTGCAAGATAAAAAGAGTGAAAAATCCAGTCGTTATGCTGGCGATTTCGAAGAAAAATGTGGATTTTTGTTCCTTAGATGGAAAGCCTTCTCATGTTTTTTTTCTGGTCGTGTCTTCTCCAGATAATCCAAGCATGAACCTTCAAATCTTAGCAGCCATAGCTCACCTTGTCCGGAAGTCAAGCTCTTTGGCAAAGAAAATTATTAAAGCCAAAAATATCAGTGCCGGCTTGGATCTTATCAGAGAAGAAGAAGAGAAACTAAATGGATAACAATCTCGATGTCAAAGATTTTTTCGAGAGAACAAAGGATTTACTGAAGCTAAGACCGGCATTTAAAAAAATTGATTTTTCTAGAAAAGTGGGGGGGAAAGACAGTGTGTCCGTTCAGGTCTGGGGAAAAAAAGAAATTCAAGATTTTGAAAAACTTTCTTCCAAGGAAAGGAAGGACTTTATAAGGAAAAGATTCAAGGAAAGCTCGCCTTGTGTTATTCTTGCCGATAATCTTTCCTTTTCTCCGGAAATTGAAAAAGAGGCGAAAGAAAAAAGGTTGGCACTTTTTCGCTCTATGCTCTCTCAAAAAATGTGTCGGGAAAGAATGAAAAGCTTTCTTTTCCATCTCTCGCCTGGCCAAGTCACAATTTCTGGCGGGTTGCTCCAAATTTCTGGCTTGGGAGTTCTTATTGTGGGGGATAGCTGCATCGGAAAGAGCGAAAGCGCTTTAGCGCTCATCTCTAGAGGTCATCGTTTTGTTTGTGATGATGTAGTGCACGTTAAGAAAGAAAATGGCAGTAGGTTAGTAGGAAGAGCTCCCCCAATCTCATGCAATTTTATGGAAATAAGAGGTTTAGGAATAATCAATATTAAAGAGATTTTTGGATCCAAAGCTGTCTTGAAGCGATCAGCAATTGACTTAGTTATCAAACTGGAAAAAAGGCAGCGAGAAAAAGAGGACGACCACCTTGGCCTAAATACTCCTGAAGATTACGAAATTTTAGGAGTGAAGATCCCTCAGATGAATATTCCTGTGGCTCCTGGCAGGAACATAGCAACCTTGATAGAGGTTGCTTGTAAAGTCTACATTTTAAAAGAAAAAGGTTATCATGCACCCCAGGACATAGTCCGGAAGCTCAATCGTGCCCTCTCCCTTCGTTGAAGCTAGAAGAGGAAAAAAAGTGAAAGACGATAGATTCCTTATTATCACAGGATTATCCGGATCAGGGAAGACTGTAGTCAGTCGGTTTCTCGAGGACATTGGGTATTACTGTATAGACAATTTGCCTTCCAAGCTTATTCCCAGTTTAGTTGAATTCTGGACAAGGAAAGAGGGAGAAATAGAAAAAATCGCTCTTGTAGTGGATATCAGGGAAGATGGATTTTCCAAAACATTTCCAGAGGTTTTAAAGACTATTAGAAAGAAAATATCCCCTCGCCTGATCTTTCTCGAAGCTTCAGACGAGGCCCTGGTTAAAAGATTCAGCGAAAGCAGACGACCTCATCCCCTGGCCAGAAAGAGATCAGTGATGGAGAGCGTTAAGTTAGAGAGGAAGAGATTGGCTGAAATAAAGAGAATGGCTGATGAAGTTATTGATACCACTTCGACCAATATTTCTCAGATAAAAGAACATCTTACTAGAAAGTTTTTTAAGAAAAAAGATCGGAAGATGCAGATTATGGTTGTCAGTTTTGGCTACAAATATGGCATTCCCCTGGATTCGGATTTGGTTTTTGATACAAGGTTTTTGCCAAATCCTTTTTATGTTGATGAGTTGAGAAACAAGACAGGAAAGAGCCCGAAGGTCAGGGAGTTCGTCCTTAAAGAAGAGGAAACAAGAAAATTTCTTTCCAAATTGTATAGCTTTGTCGATTTTTTGATACCAAGATTCATAGACGAAGGAAAAAGCAACTTGACAATTTCTACAGGGTGCACAGGGGGAAAGCACAGGTCTGTAATATTGGCTGAAAAGCTAAAAGAGCACATAAAGCATAAGAATTATAATGTAAGAATTTATCATCGCGATCTATTTAGATAAGTGACCCTGTTGATCGTTTTTCTGTTTTTCCGAAAAAAAATAAATTAAGCCGTCGGTTTTTTGCTAGAATTATTCATGAAAAAAACTTAAGATTGGAAAGAGTAAATGGTAAAATGTATAAGTTAATAATT